>NZ_LGYY01000082.1:0-107204 GCF_001308045.1 Shewanella sp. Sh95 | reverse complement strand
GCGACCAATGATCACAGTGAAACGCTCACCATGGCTGAGCTGTTGGCTACCTATAAAGCCCAGCAGAATGTCGAGCGTGGTTTTAGGTTTCTGAAAAGTCCCGAATTTTTAACCTCCTCGTTATATCTTAAAAAACCGGAACGTATCGAAGCGTTGCTGATGGTGATGACCTGTAGCCTGATGATTTATGCGGCGCTGGAGCACCGGATCCGGCAGGGCTTAGTAGAGCAGAACCGGAGTGTGGCGGACATGAAAAAGAAACCCACGCAAAAACCGACTGCGCGGTGGATTTTTTTACGCTTTGGCGGGGTGCACGAGTACCAGTTGGGAGAGGCGCCACCTCAAGTCACAGGACTCACAGTGGACCAGCAGATCATTCTCGACGTGTTAGGCGAACGGTATCGGCAAATTTATTCCTAAATCAGGTGCGGAAAGTCGGTTTTATCCAAAGTAAATAGGTTTTTTCAGTCTGAATTGAGTAATGCTTGGTTCGCATAACCTGTCTGATGCTTTCAAGGAAAGGTGAACGAGTCATGTAAGCTCCTTTGTTGATTATCGAGTGTGTTACTGAGACTTCTCAGTAACACCTGATGATAAGGAGGCTAAACCAAGATAAGGCATTGATATTAATAATATTACCCCGTTTTGGGGTGGAGACATTACTGAGAAGTCTCAGTAATGTCGTAAATTAAAAGTAAATTAAGTCCTTAACTAGCTTCTTAAGTTATTGATCTTCAGTAAACTCATAGGTATAAATTTGTTTTGCCTTTCGGATGTTACTGAGAGGTCTACATAATAACTGTTAGATGTTGTTTGCTCACAGATAATTTTTTACAACAAGACTGATATTTTCAAAAAATACCCCTTAAACTTTACTCCTTCTTGATGCCTAGGGGTTAATTTTTATGAAAAACTGGATGTTCTTAACTATTGCAATATTTGGAGAAGTAGTTGCAACTACTGCACTAAAATCTACCAATGGATTTACTAAACTAGGCCCATCCCTTGTGGTTTTGGTTGGCTATGGAATTGCTTTCTACTTTCTTTCGCTATCTCTTAAATCAATCCCTGTAGGTATAGCGTATGCGGTTTGGGCAGGTTTGGGAATCGCTTTGGTGACTTTGATTGCATGGGGTGTTTATGGGCAGAAGTTGGACGCTTGGGGCTTTGTTGGTATCGGGTTCATTGTGAGCGGTGTGGCAGTGCTTAACCTATTATCCAAGGCTAGTGTTCATTGAATAGTCAGGCATCTAACAATCGCAGGCACGGCGACGGCTTTTCCGTTTCGGCTGCGCCTCCACTACAAAGCCGCGCGTGCTGCGGGCGTTAACCCCTAAGGAAGTATCGTGAAACTATCACTAATGGCAGCAATTTCGAAGAATGGAGTTATCGGAAATGGCCCAGATATTCCATGGAGTGCCAAAGGGGAACAATTACTCTTCAAAGCGATTACCTATAATCAGTGGCTTTTGGTAGGCCGAAAGACTTTCGAGCCAATGGGGGCTTTACCCAACCGAAAATATGCCGTTGTAACTCGTTCAAGCTTCACTTCCAGTGATGAGAATGTATTGGTATTTCCATCTATCGATGAAGCGCTAAATCATCTGAAGACGATAACGGATCATGTGATTGTGTCTGGTGGTGGTGAAATATACAAAAGCCTGATCGATAAAGTTGATACTTTACATATTTCAACAATCGACATTGAGCCAGAAGGTGATGTCTATTTTCCAGAAATCCCCAGTAGTTTTAGGCCAGTTTTTAGCCAAGACTTCGTGTCTAACATAAATTATAGTTACCAAATCTGGCAAAAGGGTTAATCGGGTAACCGGAGGTTTCTAGCCTCCAGTCCCCACAACACCCTGCATGCGGATCCGCACAGGGCGTTTCACTCAGAGTAGTGAAGCTTGATCCATCCATCACGCAGAGTTACTAGACCCGCCTTTGTCAAAAATTCATTAGATAATGCCTGATTGATCCCAGGGGTTTTAGAGCTGCGCCACGGACCTTTGCTTGTAATTCCACACGCGACTGCGGATTGAACATGCACACCCAATCTCATTAAATTTCTTACCTTGGTGCGTGGCTTTCGCCATTGCCGCCAATAGGCCATCCTGACTCTGCGTCGGATCCAGTGATCCAGTTCACAACATAGCTGATAACTGTTGGCGATACCAAAATAGTTAATCCAGCCGCGTATGTACTGACTGGTTTTAAAGAGCTGGTAGCTCATGCTGACGCCCCAGTTTCGATTGGTCAGTTCCCGTATTCGCTGTTTAAATTTCAGCAGCGTTTTGGAGTGCCATTTGATATGTCCATTCTTGAACGTAAATCCCAAGAACTTACTCTCACTTGTTTTCACAACCTGACTTTTCTGCGTGTTTATCACAAGCTTTAAGCGGTTTTGCAGGTAGTGAGTGACGCTTTTCAATACTCGTTCTCCGGCACGCTGACTTTTCACCAGAATGATGAAGTCATCAGCATAACGGGCGAATCTATGGTTACGCCGCTCCAGTTCCTTGTCCAGAGGGTCAAGCATGATGTTGGCCAGCAGAGGTGATAACGGACCACCCTGCGGCACCCCTTCACGTGTCTCATGGAAAAGCTGGTTATCGATAAACCCAGCTCGAAGATATCGTGCAATCAGTTGCTTTAGTCGTTTGTCATGAACCCGTCGGTTCAACAGCGACATAAGCAAGTCGTGATTGACACGATCAAAGAACTTTGACAGGTCAACATCTACGGCAATACGTCGTTTCTGTTTAATGATCTGCTGTACCTGCTTTACTGCTTGTTGCCCATTTCGACATGCTCGGAACCCGTAGCTGTGTTCTGAGAAGGTTGGGTCGAAGATAGGCGTGAGCACTTGAGCAATGGCTTGTTGAATGACACGATCTGTTACCGTTGGGATGCCAAGCGGTCGCTTGCCTCCATCAGGTTTCTCGATCTCAACGCGCCGGACGGGTTTGGGTTGGTAATCGCCGGAATATAACTCCGCCTTTACATTTTCCCAGCCACCGGACTTTACCCATGCAGGAAACTCATCGACGGACATGCCATCAACTCCTGCGGCTCCTTTATTGGCTCGAACTTGTTTCCATGCCTGCTGTAAGTTTGCCGGTTGGAGCATTTGTTCGAACAGATTGTTGCTAAAGGCTGGCTTCCGGTCAAAACGCTGAGTCACGTCATTGCCGGTCGGCATTCGTGTGTTCAAGTTTGACAAGGCTCCTCCTTTCTCTGAATGTTTAGGCCTTCACCTTGTCCAGCCCATTACGACTGGCATTTGGCTACTATGCCCTCTGCTGACTTCTGTTTACTCACGTTCAGAGTTACCCCTGAGCGCGCTATCGGATTTCATCTAGTTTGCTCCCTCAGCGCGATGACTTCTGAGGGCCGAGACACTTATATACCAGAGCCTGACTGGTTGCTGAGCCGATCGCACGGTAAACAGATCTCCCCAGATAAGAACATGAACTGTCACTGCGCAACTGCCTCATTTACGGTGGCCGTTAGATCACTTGGCTTCGCTGTCTTGTGCCAGCTCGCCTTCAGCCTACGCCTCATATGAGGTTTTTGTTCATCAGCTCGCAGTTTTGCTAGCGGCTTCCTCCAGACAAAACCTCGCGATTTTGCCCTTGCCATTTACTAGTAGTTATCGTTTACTGTATTGATTCAACAAAGTAAACGGTGATCTTCCTACAGAGGACTTTCACCTCATAAGTTCATGCCCATGCTGGGCGTACACAAACCGCTTAAATTCGTTCCGGCCACAAAAAGCGTGGCCTCCACCGGACTCGCTAACGCTCGCCGTTTAGCGGGGCGTTATATGCCTAAAGGAGTTTAAGTGTTACCTGAAGACAGAATGCCTGAAGCAGAAGTTACGCTTAGACTCGCAATGGCCTTAATCGCTTCTGGAAAGGTTGTAGGTAACGTCAGGGCAGCCATAGATGGTGCGCAGGTGAAAACCAGTGACACAGTGCATTTTCAGATAGTTGAGTTTCTATCTAGCTTCGGCTGGTTAAACTCAAATGCTCATGAACGATGGCAGGCCGAGTACACGAATGCTGAATATCCAAACTCAATCATAATTCACTCTAGTTCAGGTGAAGGCGATTTGGTGGCTGACCTGACTTCTGGTCAAAGACTGAGAGTGGAATCAAAAAAGGGGCCCTTGATACGGAGCAAATCGTCACAGGAGTACCCTTTAATACGAGAGGCGATCGGACAGCTCATAACAGTAGAGCACGCTGAGCCTTCAGATTTGCTTGCGGTTGCAGTGCCAAAGTCAGACAAATTTGACGCACTTGCAAAGCAATGGCGACAACGTCCTTTAGTAAAAAAGGCAGGTATCTACCTTGTTACGGTTGGACGTGATAATTCAATATCTGGTTTGAGCGATGTCGGCATATAACAATGTGCGGCATTTGAGTCCTACGGGCCTCTGCGATGCTCACATTTTCGCGCGCATGCGCACGGCGTTGTGTTTCAAAAATGAGGCAAGAAGATGACTATTCCGGAATCAGTATTAGAGAAAATTCGAGCAAGGGCAAAAGAGTCCTGGCCTGATGATAAGGACATGCGGGAATATTCTATCAGGGAAGAAATCGACGGTTATCGAAAATACCAATCAATAGATTTTTCAGGTGTTACCGAAAAGCATAAAGAACAAATCATTGATGCGGCTAAAAAAACATATGAAGGCTGGGATGAAATTGTCACAGAAATGGAAGATGAGATTGGGGCGCTAAAAGAGTTAATGGAATATGAGTCCTCTGATATTCAAGACCAATTGCTAGAGCAGTGGAAGAAAGAGGCAGAAGAAGAAAATGAAGGTTATTTCAGGGGGCAACTTGAGGCGTTAGCGAAAAAAATACGTCAGCATGAAACAATAAAAAATACCAGAAGAGAGATTGACCCAATAAAGCAGCTGCTTATTGAACTAGAAAATATAATTGGCAACGAGTGCTATAACGGCAATATTCAGAATTACAGCAGCTGGGGTGAACTTGAGAGTGAAGGTCGTTCATTTCGCTATCCGGTCAAATTCTTTAATGGGAAAGAAGAAACTAAAAGATGGAACGTTAAAACAGACATCCCAAGTGAAGAGCTGATAACCGGGTATTATCCGTTCGGAGCAAATGAATTGAGTATCTTTCGCGCTCTGCACAAAGCATTAAAGCACTTAGAGAAGAATTACGGCCTAAAATTACCAAAAACATAAAAATGGGCTCCAAAGGACAGCAAAAAGCTACGCTCGTACTTCGCATTTTGGGGTTAATCTATGAGTATCGACATGCAAACATTTATTATTGGAATTGTGATTGGCTCTGTCATTACCTTTTGTGGCTTGAAGATTAATCAATCAAAGAAAAATTCGTATAAATCAGCCAGCCTGCTTAAAGCAGCAACAACCTACTTAAAAAACGGCTGGTTTTTGAGGGCTCTTCAAAAACTGCATGTTGCTAATTATGTTCAATCTACCCCTCAAATAAATTATGCAATAGGTTACGCTAGTTTCAAGCTAGAGGATTTTGAAGAAGCTACAAGAGGCTTTTGGCATTCAACGTGTCTTTATTTGGAACAAAAAAAGAAAGTTGGCTGGGAGGATGAATATTACCTTCGCGCTTTTTCTTGTGATAGTTACTTTATGTGGGCATTATCAGAGGCAATGCAAGATAATGAGGTAAGCTGGAGCAATTGTTTGAAGTATTGCAACTTTGCAATCAATGATATTGATAACGGTCTATTGCCAAGAGCCGTAGAAAAAACATGTGCACCTTTGGTAGAGCTCAATGACTATGAGGCGGCATTCAGAATATTAAGAATTTTCTCGGGTTTGTTTAGCAACGGGTCTTCTAGTGAAGAAACATGGTCTGATATTAAATGGCTAAACTCAGAATTTGAGACTGTCCCTCACTCAATTAGACCCCTTCAAGAGTTTTTTGAAGCTTGCATTAATAAAGGAGGCTTGAATGAAGAGGAAGCAAAAGAGGTCTGGTACTCAGAAATACGCCCCGTAATTATTTCCAATAAGGAGGCAGTAAATATTTAACAAAGCATTGCACCGGAACTCGCTACGCTCGTCTGGTGAATTCAGCGTTCTGCTAACACCTAAAAGCAGACTTTGATGCCTTCATATTGAAATGTCTGCAATTGGCACTTAGCTGCCTGGCAACCGAGGTCTACTGTCGGGAATGAGCGAAAAGCTGACATTAGCGTCAATAAAATGAGCATGGTTTCATTTTGCACTTTAATAGTGATTAAAGTGCAGCTTTTTAACTGAAATAGTAACAAAGCGTACACCTTGTAAAAAAATAGGTAAATCAGGCACTGCTGTAACCATTTTTGTGGGCGACTAACATTTGATACACAATGTATTCTGAAAAATTCTTAATCAAGAACAGAAAAACCATTGCTATAAATGATAAAAGTACCTAAGTCTTTCTTTTCGTAATACCGTGCTCAAAACAAATTGTTTATCTCGGCGCAAACATGATCACTGCCATGCCTGCGAGCATTAGCACCACGCCAGCCAGATCCCAGCGGTGTGGTTGAATGCCATCTACTCCCCACAACCAGACTATTGCTATTGTTACGTATACTCCGCCATAAGCCGCGTAAACACGTCCAGCAGCCGTTGGGTGAAGCGTTAACAACCAGGCAAATAATGCCAGACTGATTGCAGCAGGTAACAGCACCCAGGCTGAAGCTCCTTTTTTCAGCCACAAGTAAGGCAAATAGCAACCGACAATTTCTGCTATTGCAGTAATGATAAATAAACCTAACGTTGTAATGACGGTCACTTCACTGCACCTTATCCGGGAATTCATCCCGACAATGTTCTTGTGTTAACTCCAGTTCTATCGTGGTATGTGCTAAATCAAACTGCTCCAATGCGTTAGCAATACGCAGCTTAATATCGGCATAATGGTTTGCAGTAAATGCCTTGCTGGCATTGGTTACCACATGTGCGGTGAGTACATGATGTTCACCATCAAGCGACCAGAGATGCAGGTGATGAATGCTGTCTAACTCATCAATTTTCAGCAAAGTATCTTGGATTTCATTTTGCAATTTGCTATCTGGCGCGGCTTGCAGAAATAAACGCGCAGTTGTGCTGAGGTTTCGTAAAACATTAACCAAAATAAATAAGGTGAAACCAATAGAAAGCAAAGGGTCAAGGATAGGCCAATCCACAAATTGCAGCACAATAGCCACAACCAAAACTGCAACCCACCCAAGAACGTCTTCAAGCAAATGCCAATTCAGCACTTTTTCATTCAGTGTATTTCCTTTGCTCAAGCGGTAAGCGGCAAAGCCATTGACTGCAACACCCAGCACAGCTAAAGCCAGCATTCCCTCTGTCACTGGCATTACCGGGTTAGCCAGCCGCGGTATTGCCTCAGTCAGTACCCAAACCGATCCGGCAATCAATACCAAGCCGTTAATTAAGGCGCCAAACAATGACAATCTGCGGTAGCCGTAAGTAAATTGTCGGTTTGCAGACTTTCGGCCAAGCCGGTTCAACAGCCATGCACTGCCAATAGATAAGCTATCACCCAGGTCATGCACTGCATCTGCCATAATTGCTGTGCTGTTGGTTAACCAACCGCCGATAAACTCAATTATGGTGAAACCCACATTAAGAAAAAAAGCCATAGCGATCCGGTTGTCGCTGTCGTCTTTGATATGTGAATGGTTGTGCTGGTGCATTAAGACTCACCTATTTATTGCTGATAACAACTTAGTTGGTTTGACTAACGGCTTCATTCAGTTGTTTTAAAATACCACAGTGCTCTACCGTGCGCTTCGAGTTGCAGCTAAGACGTAAAGCCTTTAGTTGTTTATTAAGCTGCGTTAAATCCGCTATGCGACGTTCTACCTGTTCGATATGCTGTTCAATCATCTGATTGACATCATCACACTGCGACATTGGCGAGTCATTCAAACTCAGTAACTGACGAATTTCTGCCAAACTCAGATCTAAACTCCGGCAGTGTTTAATAAATAGCAGTCGCTCGATGTCGGCCTGATCATAGAGACGAAAATTGCCATCACTACGTATTTTCGCCGAAAGAAGCTGCTCCTTGTCATAGTGACGGATAGTTTGAACAGAACAGCCGGAGATTTTTGCCAGCTCACCAATTTTTATTATCATGCTGCGGCCTATTGACTCTATAGTAACTACAGAGTTTAAACTATGTTCCATAACAACCCAAGGTTTATCGGTTATGAATCCAAAATGCTGTTCCAATGATAAGTGTAGCGAAACGGGCAACAGTGAAAATAGCGCCGTTGATGCACCTGATAAGCATGCAAAATATGCCTACCTTAGTGAATTTAGGGTGCCTAAAATGGACTGCCCTGCCGAAGAGCGTTTGATCCGTATGGCGCTGGAAACAGTTGAGCCTGGTGTTCTGTTACAGTTTGATATCCCACAACGGCAGGTTCGCGTTTTTCACACAGTTAATGCCAATGAAATTACACCAAAAATGCACAGCTTAGGGCTGGGCGCATCGCTGACAAAGACCGGGCCGGTGAAACACGAAGAGGTAACGCAGGCCAGACAATCCACAGCATCAGGTTCGCAGCGTGAGGGGTTAATTTTAAAGTGGTTGCTGGGCATTAACGCGGTGATGTTTGCTGTAGAGTTTGTGACCGGTTGGCTGGCCCAATCAACCGGGTTAATAGCTGACTCTCTGGATATGTTTGCCGATGCAGCGGTATACGGGGTTGCGCTATACGCAGTCGGGCGTAGTAGCAAGGTTCAATTAAACGCCGCACAGCTTGCCGGCTGGCTGCAATTGGCTTTAGCCTTAGGGGTGATCAGTGAGGTGATACGGCGCTACCTGTTTGGTAGCGAGCCTGTGTCGACGTTGATGTTAATTATGGGCGCTATTGCTTTGGTTGCTAATGTGATCTGTCTTTCGTTAATTCATCAACAAAAAGAAAGCGGCGCGCATATGAAAGCCAGTTGGATTTTTTCTGCAAATGACGTTATCGCAAATGCAGGGGTGATTTTGGCCGGATTATTAGTCACCTGGACCGGGTCACGCTATCCGGATCTGGTAATAGGGTTCATCATTGGATTAGTTGTACTCAATGGTGCGCGCAGGATTTTACAGCTAAAAGCGTAGCTTGTTGTTAAGTCGCAATAGCGCTACCATAGCGCTAACTTACTGAGGGATTTATGTTAGGTCGTACATCAGGCTTATTATTACTGTTGCTGACTATGCTGAATCATGCCGTGATGGCCTGTGATGCGTTAGTTATGCATTTGCCCGATCATGCCCATACCTACACTGACCTGCAACATGAACACTGCCACTCAGATACCCTTTTCGACGTAAGCAGTGAGCAAGTCACTGCACATAACGTTGAACATAACTCTGAGCATGATACCGACGAACACAGTAATCATGCTCATGTCACCTGCTATATCGCTTTTTTTCAGGGCATGGAGGTGCTTAACTTCCGTGACAGCGTTATAGCCGCTACCCAACCAGGGTTAAACCTCATTAGCTATCGCCCACCGGTGCCGCCGCCAAATATCTGATCCTGCTTGTTTATCCTTTTTATTAACGATTAACTTTCAGGAGCATACCCATGCGTATGACACTAATGCTGCCAGCAATACTGGCGGCGGTATTTTGCGCGCTTCCGCTACGTGCAGAGCCGCAAGCACTGACATTACAACAGGCAATAGATAAAACGCTGCAACACAACCCTCAGCTGCATCAGTTTAAATTTACGCAACAGCGTCTGTTTGCAGAGCGTGATTTGCAAAGCCTTAAACCCGGTTATCAACTCGGTGTAGAGCTTGAGAATGTTGCGGGCACCGGAGAGGCCAGAGGGCTGGCCGGTGCTGAGCTGACAATCGCCTTATCTTCCGTGATAGAGCTGGATAATAAAGCCCAATGGCGCGCTGCGGTAGTAGACGCCAGGCTCAATACTCTTGAATGGCAGCAACAGGCGCAAACCCTGGATGTGCTGGCAGAGCTTACCCGCAATTATATTAATCTATTGGCCAGCCAGCAGGAATTGACACTGACAGAAGAGGCCGTAGCGCTCTCAGAAGCCCTGCTGCAAAGCGCTGAAAAACGTGCTGCCAGCGGTGCCTTGTCAGATGCTGAAATCATGCGGGCAAAGGCGCAACTGGCGCAGGTTCAGATCGGGCGGGACGCCCTGTTGCAGCGCATTGAGCGGCAAAAAATAGCCATAGCACGTTTTTGGGGTGATACCAGCGCCAACTTTAACGTTGTGGCAGGTAACTTGTTTGCTTTTGGCCAAAGCCGCCCTTTTGCTGAGCTGTATCAGCGGCTGCAACAATCGCCGGCGTTAACCATTTTTGCCTCTGAACGTCGGTTAAAAGACGCTGAAGTGCGACTGGCACAAAGCCAGAATCGCGCCGATCTGAGTTGGCAGGTAGGGGTAAGACGCTATCAGGCCAGTGATGATACAGGCCTTACCTTTGGTATCTCAGTGCCGTTATTTGCTGAACGTCGCAATAGTGCAGCCATCGAAGCTGCGCTGGCAGAGCGAAACAATGTCGAGTATCGACAGCAGGATAGCTTACTGATCCTGCATGAACGCTTGTTTGATGCGTACTCGCAACGACAGCAATTTATTACCAGTCACCAACAGTTGGCGCAGTACGTGATCCCCAACCTGGAACAAGCGCTGGATCTTACGCGTGATGCATACCAGCGCGGGCGCTCAAATTATCAGGATTGGCTTAATGCCCAGCAAGAATTGTTGCAGGCAAAAAGACACTTACTGGAAACCGCCACTGCGGTGCTATTGAGCCAGGCGACGATTGAACAGCTTACCGCCGAGCCGGTAACGCAGTAACTGACAAGATTATTGCCCCGCTGCCGCACTTCATTAACTGTGCGACGTGGCAAACAGAACATACAGGAAGATAGCATTATGAAACCACATGTAACACTGGCAATGTTTATTGCAGCCTGGCTGATGCCGATGCATGTAATGGCCGCCAATGAGCAAGAACAAGCTCACGTCCATGCCAAAGAACAAGCGGTAAAGCCGCAATCTGACACTAAGAAAAATGAAGAGCACGAAGAACATGAAGAACACAATGAGCATGAAGGGCACGACGAAAACGACGAGCATGAACACAACGAAACCCTAAGCAGCCGCATTAGTGATGATATGGCTACGGCGGTTAATATTGTCACAGACCGTGCTGACAGCCAGCGATTACGCCAACATCAGGTTGTTTATGGCAAGCTTAGCGCTGATCCAAACCGCATCAGCCATGTTAATGCCCGTTTTCCCGGTATTCTTACCTCGGTGAAATTCTCGCTGGGTGACAGCGTAAAAGCAGGCGATGTACTGGCCGTTGTCGAGTCAAATGAGAGCTTAAATACCTATACCATTAAAGCGCCAATTGACGGCGTTATTATTCAGCGCAGCGCCAATGTTGGTGAAGTCGCACAGCAGCAGACGCTGTTTAGCATTGCTGATTTTGGCGGCCTGTGGGCAGATTTTCGCCTGTACCCGTCACAACAAGATGCTGTCGCGACAGGACAAAAAGTGGTCATTATGGCCGCTGACACTGAGATTAACGGCGTAATTGCGCATATCATCCCATCATTAACCCAGCCCTATCAACTGGCCAGAGTTAAGCTGGATAACCGTGACGGTAAACTGTCGTCCGGGCAATTGATCGAAGGTGCTGTGATAAGCGGTGAATTCAACGTTGAGCTTGCCGTTAAAAAATCGGCCATTCAAATACTGGACAATAAAAGCGGTGTCTTCGTGAAAAATAATAGCGAATATGTCTTTTCCCCATTGCAGCTTGGCCGTAGCGACATGGATTATGTCGAAGTGATTGCCGGTTTAAAGCCCGGCCAGTTGTATGTCACTACAAACAGCTATCTGTTAAAAGCGGATATTGAAAAATCTGAAGCCGAGCATGATCATTAAGGGGGCACTATGATTGAATCCATGTTGCGCCTGGCTATTGCGAGGCGGTATCTATTTTTAATGCTGACACTGTTGATTATTGCCATTGGTAGCTGGAGCTACCAACAGTTACCGATTGATGCAGTGCCGGATATTACTAACGTTCAGGTACAAATAAACACGGCGGCACCGGGTTATTCGCCACTTGAAGCAGAGCAGCGTATTACCTATCCGGTAGAAACTGCCCTGTATGGCTTACCCAATTTAAGTTATACCCGCTCATTGTCACGCTATGGCTTGTCACAGGTAACGGTGGTGTTTGAAGAAGGCACGGACATCTACTTTGCCCGCAATTTAATCAACACCCGGTTAGGCGCTATCAAGGATATGTTGCCTGAGGGCATAGAGCCTGAAATGGGCCCTATTTCAACCGGTCTTGGTGAAATCTTTATGTATACGGTGCAGGCCAAGCCGGGCGCGCTGCAACAAAATGGTTCACCTTACGATGCCATGGCACTGCGGGAAATCCAGGACTGGATAATAAAACCTCAGCTGGCACAGGTTAAAGGTGTGGTGGAGGTAAACAGTATTGGTGGCTACAACAAGCAATACCATGTGTTACCCGACCCACTGAAACTGCTTAATTATGGCCTGAGTATTAAGGATGTTGAACTGGCCCTGCAAACCAACAATGACAACCGGGGTGCCGGTTATATTGAACGTGAGGGCATGCAACTGCTGGTACGCTCGCCCGGTCAGTTAACCTCTCTGGATGACATTGCTAATGTCATTATTACGCAATACGACACAATACCGGTAAAGCTGAGTGACGTTGCCGATGTTGCCATAGGCAAAGAGCTGCGAACCGGTGCGGCAACTCAGGATGGTAAAGAAGCTGTGCTGGGTACAGCCATGATGTTAATTGGTGAAAACTCACGCACAGTGGCACGCGATGTCGCGCAAAAGCTGGAGCAGATCAAAAGCTCTCTGCCAGAGGGTATTATTGCTGAAGCCGTATATGATCGCACCACCTTAGTGGATAAAGCCATTGCAACCGTCAGTAAAAACCTGCTGGAAGGCGCATTACTGGTGATCGTAGTGTTGTTTATCCTGCTGGGCAACCTGCGGGCGGCGTTAATCACTGCGGCGGTGATCCCGCTATCAATGCTGATGACCATTACCGGCATGGTACAAGCCGGCGTTTCTGCCAACCTGATGAGCCTGGGTGCGCTGGATTTTGGCTTAATTGTTGATGGCACGGTGATTATTGTCGAAAATGCGGTTCGCCGCCTGGCACAGGCACAACACAACGGCAGTATCCAACCGCTGAGAGAGCGCTTAAATACAGTGTATCTGGCAACAGCAGAGGTTATCCGGCCCAGTTTGTTCGGTGTGGCCATCATTACCATAGTGTATATCCCTATTTTTTCGCTGACCGGTGTCGAAGGTAAAATGTTTCATCCTATGGCAGCGACTGTCGTTATTGCGCTGTTATCCGCCATGGTGTTGTCACTGACGATTGTACCAGCCGCTGTGGCGGTGTTCTTAAATGGTAAAATCAGTGAAAAAGAAAGTGCGGTTATCAGAAGCGCTAAAACCTTGTACGCACCGCTATTAGCGCTGGCACTGAAATGGCGCGCTCTGGTCATCGGTTTGGCCAGTGCTCTGGTTGGTGTGTGTCTGTGGCTGGCCACCACCCTGGGATCGGAGTTTGTGCCTCAGCTTGATGAGGGCGATATCGCTTTACATGCCATGCGTATTCCGGGCACCGGCTTAGAACAAGCCGTTGCAATGCAGGAAATTCTGGAGCAGAAGATCAAAACCTTTGCTGAGGTTGATAAAGTGTTTGCCAGAATTGGTACGGCAGAAGTGGCGACCGATCCGATGCCACCCAATGTGGCTGACAACTTTGTGATATTAAAACCGCGCAGTGAATGGCCCAATCCGGATAAAACCAAAGCCCAATTGGTCACTGAAATGGAAGCTGCTTTGGCGACATTGCCTGGCAATAACTATGAATTTACCCAACCTATTCAGATGCGTTTTAATGAACTGATTTCCGGTGTACGGGCAGATCTGGGTATTAAGGTATTTGGTGATGATTTAGATCAGCTGGTTACAAGCGCTAATCAAATTCTGCAAGCGGTCAACAAGGTGCAAGGTGCTGCGGATACTAAAGTCGAACAAGTCACTGGTTTGCCAACCTTGTCGGTGATCCCCAATCGAACCGCGCTTGCCCGTTACGGCTTAAATGTGGTTGAACTACAGGATTGGGTAGCAGCGGCAATTGGTGGTACGTCGGCCGGTATTCTGTATGAAGGTGACAGACGCTTTGAGCTGATAGTGCGCTTGCCGGAAACCCTGCGTCGCGATCTGGACAAACTGGCAGTGTTGCCGGTGCCATTGCCAAATGGGGACTTTGTGCCGTTGCATGAAGTGGCTACCTTAGATTTATCGCCTGCGCCGGCACAAATTAGTCGTGAAAATGGCAAACGCCGGGTAGTGGTAACCGCGAATGTGCGTGGGCGAGACCTTGGCAGTTTTGTAGAAGAGGTAAAGGCCCAAATCAACCGCGACGTTGCATTACCAGCCGGTTACTGGCTGGACTATGGTGGTACTTTTGAGCAGCTGGAGTCCGCCAGTCAGCGCCTTAGCATTGTGGTGCCTGTTACGTTGCTGCTGATTTTAGGTATTCTGGTGATGGCTTTTGCGTCATTTAAAGATGCGTTGATTATCTTCAGCGGTGTGCCGTTGGCGCTCACCGGTGGTGTGTTGGCCTTGTATTTGAGGGGTATGCCTTTATCAATCTCTGCTGGCATTGGCTTTATCGCCTTATCAGGCGTAGCGGTGTTGAACGGTCTGGTGATGCTGAGCTTTATTCGCGATCTCTGGCGTGAAAAAGGTGACTTGCTGCTTGCGATAACGGAAGGCGCGCTTACCCGGTTGCGCCCTGTGCTAATGACCGCTTTGGTCGCGAGCCTTGGCTTTGTACCGATGGCGATTAATATTGGCACCGGTGCTGAAGTGCAGCGTCCGCTGGCGACAGTGGTGATTGGCGGTATTATCTCGTCAACCTTACTGACCTTGCTGGTATTGCCAGTGCTATATCATTTGGTACACAAAAACGATAGCCGCAAACAGCAAACGGAATAATCATTAATCTGCTTCGCTGTAGCCCAATGCTCAGCGAAGCAGGCTTTCGAACGTTTTGGCAATAAGATGGGTGTTTATGCCAATACGATTAAAACGATAACCGCGTAAATAGTCAGGCGTATTAAGACGTCCCGCCAAATGGGGCTGTCAGCTAGCAAGGGTTGCAAGTCAGCTGGCAAGGGCACTGGCTTTAAAGCAGAGATATTCGCCCCACCAGGATTTCCCCTTGGAACCCAACCAAATATAAAACCCGGAACCGTTGCTATCAAACGGACGATCTGACCAATAACCTCGCGATTATCATTGCGTTTAAGCCCAATTCGTAACATCTGCCAGTGCGTCGCTATGTGCGGTATAAAATATCTCTGCCCTAAAATATGCGCTCTTTCAAGAGACTTAAACGCATTGTCTAAATCATTGACTTGTTCAGCCTCCATGGCTGAGCGCATACTGATTTGGTACTCATGTTTAATTTTTTTATTCATTTACTATCACTAAGATAATGAGTCTGCGAAAGAAAAGAGCTATCCTCGATCGCTAAATAAGAGACGCGAAGCATATCACTGATTATTAAATTAAAGCTTAACTTAAGTGTACTCTTTAGAGACTACATACATTAGATAATGATAAGACATAGATTCTATTCTGCACTTTAATGTGCATTAAAGTGCAGATCTTTAACTGGAACAGCGACAAACTGCATACCTTGCCACTAACATAGTTAATTTCGATATTGCTGTCACTATTTTAGTGAATATTAACAATATGTAAAACAACCTTGAGTTGTGATTGATTAAACTAGTAATGTCCGCTTTAGCCACATAAGTAATATTCATAAAGTGCGAATACTACATTAGCTTACTTTACTGCAAAAACCGTAACCAATGTCTTCATTGAGTCACCCGTAATCATAACAAAGTACATCTTGCTCTCCACGTGCTGCCAGAATTCGGCCTCTTGTGCATATTTTTTTGCTTTTTTAGTAGCGACGCTTTCTGGTAACTCGGCTTTAGTTAGCGCAGAACATAACAGCTTTGTGCACAAAGCCTTCCAAGGATGCTTAGGTACACCGTCTGAAAGCCTTTCCACAAACCGTTCCAGTGCATGACGAGTCACCACGACAGGTCCAATGTTCGGAACGTTGATGACCTCATCGATTTCTCTCACTGTAGCATTATCGACGCTGTATTCTTCGAAGGAATGTGAGAGCCAATCGTCCCGTTTCTCTACCGAGATCTGTGCTTCCTGGTATCGAGTAAGCAAAAACCTAGTCAGGATGTACAGTGAATGCTGAGTTGAGCGTTGTTTCTGTAACTTTTTGATGGCTCCTTTACTGACTCGGATTTGAAGCCCATTGCCGCTTCGGTTACTGCCCATCACCTCTTTCACTGACAAGAGGTGATGAATAGCATAGAGCTCAGCTGCAATTGGCTTTTGCTGCTCAGGTAGCTTGTCGTATTGCTCACCTAAATTGACCTTTAGCTCGCCACCTCTTCGAATGCCGGTCTTCCAGTAAACCGTAAACTCACCATCAATCTGCTTTGTTAACAGGGTTAATACCATCATGTTTGTTTCTCCTATTGGTTATCTATTTTTCATTCTCCATGTTTTTTCAAATATGCAAGGCGCAAAAAAAGGGGCCGAAGCCCCTTGGATCAGATATGAACTTTCGGAAAGCCGATGGCACCGTAAACATTCAGCACATCATTCCAATCCCAACTTTTCACGCCGAGTGACGTTGGTATCGGAGGGATCAAGACTTGTGACAGAATGCCTTTTTGCCAGGCTTTTTTCTTGAGTTCATTCGCTGCATTCAGGCCGGTCTCAGAGAGATCGTGGTCTGCCCAGATGTACAGCATTTTCACATTACTTGGTGGTTCAAACCTAGCCAGTAGCGTTGCATTCACAACCGACCAACATGTCTGTCCCGTAGCTCTGGTAACCGCTAAAGCTGTTTCGATGCCTTCAGAAACACCTAGTACTTCACCAGGCTCACCTATCGGAATGGCACCACCAGTGATTGTTCTGTCACTTGGTATCGGCATCATCTTTTTAGGCTTTTCAACCGGCGCTTTGAATCCATCTTCACTTAGGTAGATCCGATGAAACGTGGCCGAACGCCCTTGCTGCGTAACGATTTTACCTAGCAGCGCTGGGTAGCTATCGATAAACAGACCATCTTCATCATGGTAAGGCAAGTTTGGATGAAACCTCAGCACCGAATCCCATTCAGGACGAAGCCGCGTAACAATGCCACGACGATGCAAGTAGTTCCAAACTGGTTGCGCACGAGTATCTGCAAGAGATAGCGTTTCTCCCCAGGTTTGATTCAAGCGATGGATAATCGCTTTGTCCTCGTCCTGCTTTCTAGCCCTCCAATCAACTGCGTTACTCGGTATTGGCCGAATAGACGCTTGTATTTGTCCGGGTTGAATACCAAGAACCTGGCCGATTGCTTCAATAGACTGAGCAAAGTTCCATCCATTAATCCAAGACAACAGTTCAAAGCCATCATGAAAGATCCCGCAGGTGTTACAAACGCCACCTCCGGTATATTCAGCATCTTTGAACAGCCTAAAGCCATCACGACCGCCATGAACAGGACAAGCCACATGACGGCCTTTTCGAGCAATAGCGGCATCAAGTTCAGGCACCAATGCCGCCAAGACTTGAAGCCATTGGCCATTAAGATATGGCCTTACTGTTTCAATCTGTAAAGGTAACGCCATATAACCTCCTTAAGTAAAATGCTGACTCCTACCACAGGTGGTAAAAGTCAGCTTAGGTCCTGCATTAGCCGTTCGGTTAATACAGGAGCGTTAGTCAAGCTGGATACCATGTCGTCTTAATAGCCACATGATGGAGTCACGAAGCACATCAGGATCGACAACCGCAGCCATCGCGCAAACACGAAAGCAAAATGGCGCTAATTCGTCATTTTGAATCCACGACAACACATCCTTTCGCAACCGAGTACTGACACGGCCATCCAGCAATACTCGGATCGCATCCAATAGAATGCCTTCGCGTAACTGCCAGATTTCCGTGTCAGACCAAGTGACTGGGGCATCATCAAACTCAAATAGAAATTCGAGCTGTGATGATGTGTGTTGATGGGACTGCTTTTGTGATGTAGGAGAATGGGCAATGCGCCCATTCATTAAAGATAACCGCGTTCGGCAAGCGAAACGCAGCCCTCGGATGCGACCACAACATGGTCAAGCGTTCGAATATCAACAAGTGACAAGGCGTCACGGAGTCGATGAGTAATGCTTTTATCAGCTTCACTTGGCTCAGGATCACCCGATGGATGGTTATGAACCAATATCACTGCTGCTGCATTAAGTTCTAGCGCTCGCTTTGTTACTTCCCTTGGATACACGCTCGCCGCATCTAAAGTGCCTTTGAACAGCTCTTCAAATCGAATAACGCGATGCTTTGTATCAAGAAACAGTACGCCAAAGACTTCGTGCTCATACTCGTGCATCAGTGTTTGTAGGTATGAGAACGCCGACGATGGCTGTTCAATTTTTCGACCTTTACTCAATCGACCACGGGCAAGCTTGAGCGCCATATCTAAGATATCCGCTTCAGTCACTTGCTCAGGAACGATGTAAGTACCGGCTTCTTCGCCAGCTAAGAACTTTTTGTTTTTCATAGGAGTCTCCAAAAAAACGGAGACGAACCCATGCCCAGACGGGGACGGAATCGTCCCCGCAGGGTGGTAAAATGGATGTGGTTATTGAATTAACAGTTGTTGTGTTACTTCGAATAACTCACGCTTTAGATCTTTGACGTCGTTAATCACGATGCTTTGTGGAAAGAATCTCTCAACACTGCGTGTTTGAATCCCGATCCCCAGTAGCTCAAAGCCACTGCGTCTGCACCGGTCAACAATGTCATGCGTGGCAGCCCAATCATCTGGGTCACCATCGGTTAGCACTATCATTAGCTTTCGCTTCTGTTTTTGCGCTAACAAACTGTTTGCCGCAAACCACATCGCTTGTGCCATAGGCGTACAACCTCGTGGTTTTTGGTCAAAACAGGCGGCCCGATGTCGAACCGATTGCTTGGGCAACAACGCGATAGAAACTTCCTGATGAATACCAGGAAAATAACTGACCGCAGGTACAACACCCGGTATGCCTTCCAGTGCCATGGCCAAAGCCAAAGCGGCTTCATTGGCAACATGAAAGTACTTTCGATTACCTTCGCCAATGGGCTTACCCATTGAGCCCGATATATCAACAAGCAAGTGCACAGCAGCATTGGGCGCAATGCGAGGTTGCCTTTGAATAAACAATCTCGACTCACCTGCTTGTGAAGCGGCAAGACGATGGGTTGCAACTCGAAGACCTTGCCGTTTGGCATGATTCCGATTGTCCTGACTGGACTGAACCATGCCCCTAAGTCGGGCTCGAATTTGAGCGGACTCAGACGCCGACAAGGTCAAGATGGCCTCGTCACCCAACATAGCTTGCTCTGCTTGGGGCAAACTGAGTGGAGTGACGCCCTGATGTCCTTCAGCTTGTTCCGACAACACTTCTGCCACTTGTGCAAAGGTATCGGGTTCAAACTGAGCGACACTGGCCTCTAGGGCTTGTCGCAAATTGTCAGCTTGATCAGAGTGATCTGAATCACCTGTTTCAGCAACATCCCCCGTTGCAGACGAGTCTGTTTCTGGGGTTTGACTATCACTACTGTTATTGCTGTCATTACTCGCATCTTGTCCAATGTCATCACCGCCATCAGCATCCGACTCATCCTGTGGTGGACGAGATTCTTCTTCCAACATGGCAACGATGGCATCGACAAGTTTCAGCACTTCACCTGTAGACCCTAAGCTAGGCACTGCTGTCAGCATGGCACTTAACCGGCTCATCGCTGCGGCTGGAAAGAGTTGTCTCACTCTTTCATCAACTGCTTGATACAAAGGCGTCAGCGCTTTCTGGCCCAGAAAATGGCATCTCAAGCGGAACAACAACCAGGCTTGCAAGTTAGATGCAGGCTCAAGCTGTTCAGGTACACTCATTTGCTGAGTGTCCACCATGTACTCAATCACTTGCGAAATACTGCGCCGGGTTCCGGGGTAATCCTTTGCCAATTCGTTTTCAATGCGAACGTCCTCAATGATATTGAGAAGTGCCTTACGGATCGGCTTGGACGACGCCTTCTGCACCATTTCAAAATTAGTATGCCGAATATGCGCCGCTTCATGAGCCAGATAACCCCAAGCTATCTGTTGATAGTGTGGGTCGTCTGGGTTTGCTGTTGGGATCACAATCCGCTCACCATCGGTAAACGCATCTTGTCCTTGAATAAGCACCTTCACACCAAACTTTTCGCCATAAGCAGCGGCAACGATTGGCAGTGCGTTTTTTAATGGATGATTCATGGGAGTCTCCTAATCATTAGGGGGAATACTCCCTCAGCGGGAGCGTTTCCCCGCTGGGAATGTAAGTGTTTAAACCTGTGCTTTTAGCTTATCCAGGTCGTATTTTTGACCTAACCAAGCCACCAATTGAGCTGGACTCTCGTGCTGCTCAAATGACGTTTTAAGCTGGTCTAAACTCAGGATGTCATCCAATGTCAGACCGTACTGGTCTTGTAACTGAGTAGACACCTCGTGTTGATATTGCAGCCAGGCCCGCTCATGAACGGTTTGCTGCAATGCCATGTTTGGAACAAATACTATGGCCGTTACCCAAGCTCCTTGTGCGTCCGCATCTGCGATCAGCACAGGGTTCTTGGGGATCACGACACTATGTGTTGAGTACGACCGTTGTACTAACGTTCGACAACACGCCACTTCTGGTATCGATTCACTTTCAACCGCATCAGTCACACCACGAAAATGTGCTTCAAACTGGTTCAGTTGGCTGGGGTTATGGATGGTTGATTGCATAATTTCCTCTTACATAGTTCAGAGGACATGCGCCCTTCGGGGCAACATGCCCTCAAGGACGTTAGAAATAAAATGAGTTTGGTACAGTCGAACCAAGGTTTGGTCTGACGGTTGGTTGAGGTATTGCACGCAAGTTATCTGCCTGAGCAGATACTGGCTGTGCGGGTTTAGGTTCTGGTTTGGGCATCAGTTGCCTGATATCCAATTGGCCTTCACCGTGCATTCTCATCTTGTCTGGATCAGACAAAATTAAAATGGTCGCCATCAGTTCGTGATAGAGATTGCCTGTCACAGGGCCGGTCTTCGGCAGACGAACAAATAAATTGTCCATCGCTTCAACCATCGGCTGAACTCGGTGATCTAGGAATGACAAACCATCCAACTTGTCTCTTAATCGCTTGAGAGGATTAAGGGCTCGCTGGCTGATTTGATTCTTGCCTGCAACGGAACGCTCAAACAGCTCATTGGCATCACGAGCCACCTCCCTAAAGAGGGTGTGTCCCATACCATTGACCTTGTCATCTAAGCCACCAGCTTGTTCAGCTGGTTGCATTCGATAAATGGCATAATCGAACTGAAGCCGTTGTTCCACGTCTTCGATGGGCGATAATGCACGCCGGATTGCATCTGCAAATTCCGGGTGTTTTGCAACCCAGTCAAACGTCACCTGATCATAGTTGTCCAAGAACAACTGCTTGCACTGCGCAAACTCCTGACCGATCCGGTCAAGCTCTGGAACAATCTGATCAATTCGGTCTTCAGGCACGGCATAGCCACCTAAGAACCGCACACCGACTTGCTCACACAAACGCTGCGCTTCTTTCTTAAGCCTTTCAAAGTTCGCCAATGCCTCAGGGTCGCAAATTTTTTTACTCCCTAAGCTGGCAACATCCTTCGGTGGAAGTTGACTACCATTGGCTAGTCTGAAATCTTCAGGCCTTAGTTTTTTTCTACCGCTCCAGATGGAACAGTCGATGTGACAAATCAAAAGTTTGTCGAGGGTTTGAATACTCATAGTGCATCCTCATGCGAGATGGGGACGCACCACTCCCAACAGGAGCAATGGCCCCCGTTTGGGTGGTAGTAGTTGACGCGCTAATGGCAACATCACTATCAGAAATAGTAATTTTGCGAATCAGGCGACGATTGGTTGAGATCGATTTTCGCAGGCATTAAGTCCAGTGCTTCAGCTATCGGGCGAACCCGCTCTAAATCACTGCCTAATAACCTCAATACATCTTTTTCCAACTTCAGTTGGTCTGATACTTCTATCCCTTCAGGACTCGCTACTGTGAGCGAACACAGAGGTGGTAATTGACGCTTAAAGGCCAGTAACAGCAACAATGGCCATGGGCCATCATCAGTGTTAACAATGCCAGCGCCTTCACCTGACACCATGCTGATTTGATTGGTACTAGGTAATCCGCTTTTGCAAAACCCCAATGACCATTCTCCAATCCTGATCTGGTTATCATCAATAACAGCCAAGCCATAGGCTTCAAGCAGCTTTGCCATATCGAACAACGCTTTTTGCGCCAGCGAGATTTGGCCATTGACGTCCTTGCGAGTACGAAACTCCCAACTGACGTTATTGGCGCACGCGACACTATCTAGCGCATTTGAGAGTTCAAATGGCCGCCCTTGATGATCAATGCCGACTTGTCCAACAAATCGATAACCCTTGTTGATTTTCTCATTGATTCGTCGGTCTGCTTCAGCGTTAGGATCAGTCGAATCAATCAATCGCTGCTGCGACAATTGACCGGCTTTTCCAAACCGAACTTCAATCTCCTGGGTATCTGCTCCAACATAAATGGCCCATTCTTTGGCTGACCCATCAGAATGACTGTAACGGTAAAGAGCAAAGCACTTTTCCATCATCAATCCTCCCAGTGATCACCGAAGACATCAGCAGCAATACGATGAATGGCTTCTCGTTGCTCCAACTCAGCACGAGCCGTCAAAGACCGAACCAGTGCATACTCCACTGCGTTAGGAGCGCCTTTAAAAGCAAGTGTTAACTTTGCCCAGCGCACCAAGGTCCGAGTGGACATGGTGATACTAAGCTCCGCACCGCCATCCGCGCCCCCAATAAAAAGACGACGAATGTCACCAGCCACCTTCACCATTTTTTGGCGAAAGACTTCTGGCAAGCCCGGCGCAACGTTCTCCAGAATGGCTTCCTCTACAGATGGCTCTGCATAGGTCGCTTCAATGATTCTAAAGCGATCAAGGAAAGCCAAATTCTGTTGAAGCACGCCTTGATACAAGCCCGTTTGATCACCGCTGCCCGCACTGTTGCCGGTTGCGATAAAACGAAACTTGTTATGTGGCATGATGATCTCACCGCCATTTTGTGCGATGACCAACGGGGCACCTTCCAAAATGTCATTGAGCCCAGCCAGTTCAGCAGGCTCAGCAAGATCCATTTCATTAATGATCAGCAAATGGCCATGCTTTACAGCCAGTGCCAGCGGTCCATACACAAAGGTCATGTTGCCATTAACCAGCGTGTGGTGACCGATAAGATCGGACAACTCCAATCGACCGTGCGCAGTAATTTGCTGAACAGGCCAATTCAATCGAGAAGCAACTTGGCAAATTAGCGAGGTCTTCCCGCATCCAGTTGGGCCTGTAATATACAAACCGTCACCGTCTGGGTTAGACAAGAACGCCAATACGTCACGTAAGTCTTCTTTTCTAAAGACATACTCGTCCTTGCGAACGGGAATGTTTGGATGGGTAGTGTCGGCACTAAATCCTTCCAGAACGAAAGCATCAGGAGCCGGGACATTAAACGCTTGATTCACTTGAACCAAAAATGGGGATTGTTCAGTCATGGTAAACCTCATCAGTTTTGACGAGGCCCCATGCCCCAACAGGGAATGAAGTCCCCGTCGGGTGGTGTGTTGATTGTGGTATGGCTGTGTATGTAAGAGTTCAGCTCGCTCTATCATTCGTACCCAGCATTGGCTACGAGTGAAACTGCTTTCTGATGCACTCGATGTAAGCGCATGAGAAAGGAGCCGAAATCGGCTCCAAGTGAACGTTAAAAATAAAATGAGCTCGGCGAGTCACCTGGCAGAACCAAGTTCTCTTGCTCAAGGCTGATTTTGATTGGTGTTTCAACGGGCTGCTCTGGCTTATTGGTGCTGATACGCAACCGCTCTTGTGGCGCTTTTCGGTAAGCGGCTAAAACCTGTTCATCCAGCTCGCCTAATTTATCGGTGGCCAATTGCTTATAGTCCACCGTACCTGCCATCATGTAGCGGCTGAGTTTGACCCCAGCATAGTCGGCATGAGCGTAGTTACCCATCATAGCGACCAATTTCGACTGAGCATCTCGCATTTCCTCTTTCAAAGATTTAATGTGGTTTTCCAGTCGGACCACTTCGGCGTGTGCTGAGCAATACTGTCGAGACAGCGATGTCCAACGGTATTGGGCTTCACCCTTGGGAACAAAACAATCTTGCTCAGGGCATTTTGGCGGTTCTTTTTTAGTTTGAACTAACTCCCAAAACTGAAGCGCCGTTTCTTGCAACTCAGTTAAGAACGCCGCGTCTCGTTGTATTTCAAACTCAATCAGTTGATCCTCAAAATAGAATACCAACCAACCACGCGTGCTATTGGCGACCAGTATTTGATGCTGTACTTGTACCCAATACAACTGGTACGCCTCGCTTTGTTCTCGGTGAGCTTGCACATCCTCAAAAACTGACTGGCAAGGACATTTCAGTTCAACGGGTTCGCCCGCATCGTTGATGCCATCAAAGCTGGCTCGAAAGATTGCGTTATGATCGGCTTCTGCACATAACGGCAGAAGAAAGTCATTATGCGCATTCTCAAATGCTCGCCTTGCTTGAGGCTCCAACCGTATACCGCGAAGCACATTTGGATTATTCGACAGGTCTTCCGGTAATACGAATCCCGTTTTTTCTGCCCATAATCGCCAAGGTGTTTTGTAGGGTGAACGCCCCATAATAATTGGGGCTTCAGATGCCGTAACCCCTGCAATGCGCCACTGGTGCCATGCAGGAGTACGTTGTGATAGGTCGATAACCTTCATATTGTCTCCTTTGAGGGGGAGACTCCCCCGAAGGAGAGAACTCCCCTTCAGGGTTAAGTGGTTACTTTGCAGCTTGTGCTAACGCTGTTTGGTGCTGAACAACACTTGCTTGAACCGAATCAATTACCGCTTTACCGGCTTGAATCGAACCTAAGACAAGGGCAACAACCAATACCAAGCGAAAAAGTGAGGCTGATTTAGTCATGGAAGATCTCCAAAAAAAGACGAGACCTTCCCCCTGACGGGAGAATAATCCCGCCAGGGTTAGTAAAATGAATGCGTGGCGCTAAGAAGCTAAAGGCTGTGTGAGCGCTTTGGCTGCTTGTTGCTGTGCATTAAAGATTTCTTGCTTCGCAAACGTCAGCTCAACACCTTGAAAATGTTCATTGGCATATTCCAATGCACTATTCCAAGCGTTTGAAGCTTCCGCCCGCTCGATAAGCTTGTAAACAAGCCCTCGGGTTCGATCATCAACTTGCTCGGGTGGAATCACCGATGGCTCAACAACGTGTGTTGCTTGGCCTTCGATAATTCGCTCTGCTTCGTCTTGATCGAAAATTCCCACAAAGCCAAACGCAATGCGGGAACACTGGATCATGGATTTATGTCTTAGCATTCGCTTAGTGTGCGTCTGCCATGGACCATCTACACGGTAAGGGCCATTTTTGCCGTTACCTTCAAAAGGTGGTCGATAGACTTCATCCAGATACTCAGTGATTTTGACTGGGTGCGAACGGTCGCGCCGATAGATGATGCATTCCATCCATTCAGGGCATTCTTTCGCGCCATCCAGTGAGACTTTGTTTTCTGAAGTCTTAAACTCCATGCCATCAAACTGGTCGTGTTGATTGATGATGCGAGACCATCCATCGACACCTACCACTGGAATAATTCCAGCTTGCTTATCAGGGAACGCAAAAATCTCTTTGGTGAAAGGGTTCAAGCCGTACTGATCTGCAACCACCAAGAGCGCCATCATCTGCTCATTGGTCGGTGCACTACCGTCACGTTGCTTGAATGCTGTTGCTTTTAGGGTATCGAACAGTTTGTTTGGATCGACACTAAAACGCTCAGCAAAGCGTTGGATTAGCTTTGGTTTTTCCATTATGGACTCCGACAATCAAAGTGGGAGTCTGACCCTGACGGGAAAGTACTCCCGGCTGGGTTAAAGCGTTTTTGCTCGGTTAAAAATCTGGTTCAGGATAAGTTTGTGCCCAATTAGTTTGGGAGCCTGCATCATCCGCCGGTGATGGCTCAGATGCTTTGTTCACATTATCAAGAAGCAGAAACTCGTCCGCGTCCACTTCGGTCAATCGATGCTTAATGCCATCTTTCTCCCATGAGCGCGTGCGCTGAGGCCCTTGAACAAAAAGCTTTGCTCCTTTTTGGATTAAATCTTTTGCTCTTAGCCCTAACTTAAATCCACCACGATCTCGAAAAACGACCCGATGCCATTCCGTATGCTCTTTGAGCTCATTGGATTGACGGTCGCGCCATTTTTCAGAAGTGGCCAGTGAAATACTGGTCACTAAATCACCTGATGGATAGGCCCGCATCTCTGGCTCAGAGCCAACGTAGCCTATGAGTGTTACTTGGTTTTTCATGATGTTCTCCTCATCTTAGTTGAACTCTGTGCACACAGTCGTTTCTGCCCGGCTGGGCAAAGAAGACTGACGGCGCAGATAGGTTGGTATTTCGAGTAAAGCCATGTCGTACTGATGTGGCTCTTTGTAAAACGCAGATGTCAAACGGGGCATACCAGGAGCTTTAGGCACTGCCATTGGACGACGTTTTGGTTTTGGTGTGAGCAATCGCTTGATTTGAGTAAGTACAAATCGAAACGGGCGCACGCTTTGACGAGCAAGCAATCGCAAAAGCGACCAGCTCAGTTTTGCAAGCAACATAATGCCTGCGATTTGGATAATAAATCCGAAGATATATTCCATTGGTGACTCCTTATATTGGTTTTGAAGGAGTCACCCCCAACTGGGGAAAACTCCCCCAGTTGGGTGGTGAAAAGGCGAACCGTAAGGAACGCATGGTTGAGCATGTAAAAACATGCAGGCTATTTGTTTAAGGAGGCTAGCTACCTCTTAGTACCACTGAGAATTCTCAGCGGCGGGCTTCCTTTGAGCTCATGCTCTTAGGCGCAGATATCACTGAAACAGATCAGCAATATTTGATAGTCAGTGTAACCGTCTTATCCAGACAGGATAGTTAGAAAGATGCTCAATTCTTCCACCTAGCTGAAAGGCCATTACCGCACAGAGGATTAGTCTAGGGACTGATTATTGTCATATCAGGAGCAAACTTATGGCCCAAGCAAAACCCAATTACTCAAAACCCATCTTTGAACAATCATTCACAATTAACAGCTTACAGGCGCAACGTGTCGTTGACCGTGTTTTTAGGCGCACGGTCAGTGCGCTTTACGGAATCGATGTCATCCTACGCATCATTGGCGATGAGAACGAAATTGATGAAGTGGAACAGATCATTAGCCAGTTGATCGAGGATTGCGCTAAGGCGGTAGACAAAGAACAAGCTCGTTTGGACAAACTGATGGAGTCCAACGGCATCGATGAAGTACCTGACTACACCGACCCGATTACCTTCAACGCCAAAATCAGCTCGCCTCAGGTTGGCCAGTTTGTTGGCTTAGTGCGCAAACTCGATGCGTTGATGATCTCAATGGACACACTCTGGTTGTCTAGCGTGCTTAGCAACAAGCAACGTGTTGATGGCAGCTACGCATGGCAACAGCGCATCATCAAACTGGCTCGACGCATAATTGATATCGAAATTCGAGCACGAAAATCAGCCCAAGCTAAGGGTAAAGAAGCAGAGGTTGAACAAGCGGCGCCTTCAACCGATGACGATATCACTGAAGAGGAAACAGATACCCCCGCCAACTAGCCAGCTAGGCTCCCATCAACCAGCCCCTCTCGAAGGGGCTCTTCATCTTGCTGTATTTTCAATCAAAATCATTAAAATGAATTTAACTGTCATTTTTGGCCAAGCTACATGAATAGAACTAATTTTTTCGTTACTTTCTTTATAGCGTTGTTCGCTATCCCTGCATTTGCAGAACACCCCACATCGTTCAGTCAGGCAAAACGATTTGCCCGAGAAATTTACCAAGACAACCAGAGTACGTTTTACTGTGGATGTAGCTATAACAATGATGGTGCGATTGATGCTGCATCTTGCGGATATGAACCAAGGAAGCAACCGAAACGAGGAGAACGCTTAGAGTGGGAGCACGTTGTCTCAGCTTGGGAAATTGGCCATCAACGCCAATGTTGGCAAAATGGTGGTCGTCGGAACTGTGAAAAGAATGATCCTGAGTTTTCTAAAATGGTGTCGGATCTCCATAACCTTGTACCATCAGTAGGAGAACTCAATGGGGATAGATCAAATTTTCGATTTGGCATGATTCCGAATGAACCAAGAGCCTACGGTCAATGTGATTTCGAAGTTGATTTCAAAGACCGCCGTGCAGAACCACCAGCTAACCGTCAGGGTGATATTGCTAGAATTTATTTCTACATGCGTGATCAATACGGCCTAAGACTAAGCAGGCAACAAACTCAATTATTTGAAGCTTGGTCAAGAATGGACCCTGTTGATGAATGGGAAATTACACGAGACAATCGAATTAAAGCCTTACAAGGCAATAAAAACCACCATATAAAATAGATAATAATAGGGGCAGTATGCCCCTATTTTAGATTTCCACTAATTAAACTGTATTTATCTTGAAATCTCACTTTGCAACTTAGCTACGAATGGATCTATGGTTCTATCGTATTCATTGTAGTGATCAATGCCCGCCATTGAACCATATTCATCGTCAGCTTTTTTTGCAACATTGTTGACCTCCGAGTTTAAATCTGTGAAAACCAACAACGAACCATTAACTTCCTCAAAACTCTCACTATAAGTAGGATTTAACAACCTTACAGTGCTAGACAAATTACCTAAAGCCGCATTAAAACCGGAAACGTCTAAGATCGCATCGGCTTTACTTGAGCCATCCAACTTAACAAGTTCAGACTCTCTATCGCTAAAAGCCTTTGATATTAGCGACTTCCTATTCTCAAGTATTGCTTCTCGTATGAGTTTTTTCCTTAACTTTGTACGAGTAGACTTCGCAGAAGATAGTGTACTACTTGAACTTGAGCTATATGATGGCTCATCATCTTCAGTAACAGCATCATATATTTTTTTTGCCCCCCATATAACAAGAGGAGCAGCGAACCACCAAGCCATAAATACCTCCCATCAAAAGTTAGTCGCTAGACTTAAGAATTAATAACGTGTCATCGATAAGTGAGACACATACATCAACTTCATCAATATCATATTCAACTTTCGCATCAGCCTTTAAATTTTCAATATATTCATCAGTTTTGATGATTAGCTCATCCAAACCAGCTTTGATTGCCTTAGATGTACTATTCCAATACTCAGTTACAGCTTTCTCTATGTCATCAAACACCGACTCTTTACGAATTGCTTCTGCGGCTTTTTTTGCGAGTGATTTTTGCCAACTACCACCAGCTAGTCGATATATTATGTAACCAATTGCCGCAGCAAGAGCAATACCTATGGTAATAGGACCACCGATGGCTGCAACGAATGAAGTTACTGTAGTAACACTTCCAACCAACCCTAAAGACACCAATACTCCAGCTGCCTTTCCAACTAAAATATATGCACCTAAATTACTTGCTATAGTCGATACATATAATGCCATAGCTCCAAGACTTCCTAATCCCGCAAGACCTCCAACAAAAGCCGCTCTCGAGTTAAATGCACTAAACTCTGCACCCAATCCAGATATTTGGGTATCAATTCCTGTAGTTGAGATTGTGGGGGCAGCTTCCTGCCATCTCAGCAACAAAGAATCTAATTCCGTCGATACGGCTTTACCACTAGTCTTTAATGTGCTTTCTAATTTTGTAGTCAAAAGCTGACCAATATAATTGCCTAACTCAGATTGAGCCTCTTTCTTGTCCGAATAGGTGTCATTGATAAGCTCTTCGAGACCTTCAACAGAAGTGTTGTATTTGTAATAGGTACTCATAACATCCAAGTCGTGTTTTTTGTGGCTATTACATGATTCAATGAGAGAGTTAAAATCTTTTATCAACTGAGTAGACAACTCACGAAATCGCGCATCCTTCTCGTTGACCTCCTTAATTCTTTCGAAAGTCTCCGATTTCTTGTTTTTTAGATTTTCAATCTCACTCAATAGCATATTTTCGATATTCTTTAGAATATTAGAAATATACTTATCTACTATTGATGCTTGGTTCAAAGTTAGAGACGAAGCCATTTCGGTGATTTTTCGCAATGTATCACTACGATAGTCATTATTTTCACGCCAAAATGGTTGAACTCGTGCTGTTAGTTCTGAACTTTCTGGTAATTGCGTAATAAATCCATCTTCCATCCATGATGAAAATATTAAATTATCTAGTTGCTTCTTAATTCTCTTGAAGGTTACACGACCTACAGCTTCCACATCATCCCTGCTTATTTCAGAGTGACAATGAGACTGGATGAACATTAAATGATCAAGGGGTTTCTCCTTATCCACTGGTGGTCTCTGCCTGATGATATTTGATGCAAACCCTAAATCACTATCTTTGAAAAACCCGGTATGATTTGAAACAAAAACAACACCATCAGCAAGTTCTACACCACCGAGAGCCTTCTCAGTATCAGACTCATCTGAACCGTTAAGATCCCCTGGGGTATCCAACAACCAAACCGAACGAAGTATCTCGGAATCTGAAAAAACAATTGCGATATAAGCCTCATTTAATACATCATCTTCATGATTGTGTACTCCTAATCTATCCAATATTTCTGAACCACCTTGTTCAATTAAATATTTTTCGACATCAACTGGTGAATGAACCATATGCGGCTTAAAGCCCTTCTTAAACACAGCCACATTTCCTGAAATTGTTTCAGGCTTATCTGATTCGTGCATAAGAAGATTAACAACACATGTTGCTGGTTGGTATTTGGTCGGGAGCAATGACTGATTGATAACAGTGTTAATCAGTGTTGACTTACCTGCATCAAAATGACCAAAACATCCAATTACAGGCTTTCTATTAAGTCCATCTACTACAGCCTCAAGCTGTTCAACCTTACTTTTAAGCCCTATTGAATCGATATACTCATGATTGTAGCAATCGATACTATCTTTCACTGATGAAATAAGCGACTTCGCTGCCTCTACCTTAATTTTGATAGTTTGCTCACCAACTTCTGACATAATGTAATCATCCTCTTTATAAGTGTATTCCGTTAAAATTTCATAATACTTGCTTGGCTGAATCCCAACAGCTGATAAATACCCAGCAATCTTAATTGCATCAGCATTCATTGGTTGACTTTCAATTCTTGAAACAGCCCGTTGATCCAGTGTTCTTCCAATTCCAAAAACCTCAGACCTTGCAGCAACATCACTTTGGGACAAACCCGCATTTTCTCGGCTTGAAATTAAGAAAGTTCTTAAACGCTCATTTAGTTCATCGTGTTTCATTTTTCAGACCTATGATTTCAGCCACTTGTATATACCGTAAGTTCCAGCACCAATCGCCAATGGAGCTGCCGCAGTAATTGCAAGTCCGGCAACCATTCCACCACCAACTACACCACCTATGGCGGCAAGACCGGAAGTGACACCAGCAGCGCTTAAACCTGCAACGGAACCTGCCGCTGATACGGCACCAATTGAACCACCTACACCGCCGAGGCCACCAACAGCACCAGCGACTTTCGCTTTATCTTCCATTTCCATACCAACCTCTAGACAAATATGACTAACACAAAAACAATTTAGACAATTTAGTCTAGCATGTCAACACGTCAGACCTATTTGTCTAAATTTTTTACGTGAAATGTAAATTGAGAACTGTACAGCTCAGCACGCAAGGAATACAAATTCCAAGGTTGGGTAATGCTTTCTCAGAAGTTCAATGGTTATTTCATATCGATATAGAAGGCTTTGCATCACAAAGCCTTCTGTTCTAAGAGTGCGCTCAATTATTTCCAGAAATTTCTTCCGTCGCCTCCTGACGCAGTTTCTGGGCATCCATGCCGTTTAGCCGTTCAATGGCCCTGTCTGCGGCACTCTGACGATTTCCATCAACGTTTAGCGTGCTTCCTGAGCCGGTGAGTCGTTCCAGATCCAGTGACGGCACTTCAGGTAGGTTGCCCGTGATCGACAAGATACCTATCCATTCATCCAGATTGACTTGGCTCCAATCTACCTGGTTTAACTGACTCGCGGTCAAACCTTCACAGTTTGGTGACTTGGCACTGCCCCAACCAAGGCCCAATTGAGGACGTACTTGTTCTTGAATGATCCGTGAAAGCGGCGAAGTAAAGCAGCAATATGATTGCCGTTTCTCAACACAGGCACCTAAGAACTTAGACTTGCAGTAAGAGCCTACGTAGTGGCAACTCTTCAATACCCGCTTAGCGTTCATCTCAAACTCACTCTGCTCACATTTCCAGATAAGCTGAATGAGGATCATGGTGACTGAATAAATCATGTAGGCCGTCATAACCGTACTCAGAACCGCGCCAGCAGCGCCACCCAGCGCGAAGTTACCACCCGAAACAACACCATCGGCTCCAACCGCGCCACCAACGTTACTAAACAGTGCCGATTGCGCCCCCGAACCAAAGGTAGTGCCTACCCATTCAGCCGTTTTGTTGGTCAACACCTGCATGAAGCCTGTCGCAGCTTGCTCCGCTCCCGCGCCAGCAGCCGTTGATGGCCCAGCCCCCATGAGAGAGTCCCATGCAGACACAAAAGGCTCTTTAACCGCACTCCAGGTACTGGTGATTGGTTCCCTGAGCGTATTCCACGAACCATAGATTGCCGAAGACGGATTCATGGCCATGACTGCCGTATCAAGCTTGTTAACCGCCACTATCATCGTGATGTAATCCGATAACGACACGCCACTTGGCTTTTCACAGCAATCCACTATGCCACCAACGGCTTTTTTGCACTGGCCAGCATTACCTTTAAAGACCGTACACTCGACGTTATCTTGGCCATCAGCTCCCGTACATGACATATCATTGGTCATAAACTGCGCCGCATTAAGCATCGCTGCGGCTTCTGCAAAGTTAGCCTGCTTGATTGACTCTGGCTCTAAACAATCTGTGCCCATACAGCGAACTGGCCCCTCACAGTTGTATTGAGTTTCCATTCGTGCATTTTGCACTTCAACGCTTTGTCCGCAGTCATACACCAAACTTTGGATATAGCAGAAGCCTTCATGACCAGCCCCGCCTTCAGTGCATTCGGTTCTGACGTACTGGCAGGCCAGGTTTTGCTCCAGCGCGGCACACGTATTGGTGGTCGTGTTTTGTCCGTTATTAACGATGGTTTGTGTATTACCATTGGCATCTACCCAGCTATCTGAGCTGCCCATGTTGAACTCTGGATGAGCAGTCGAAGCATTGTAGGTTGCTCTTGCCCTCCAGCATGAGAGTCCCAGTCCATCAGAGCTGCCGCGACTGGTTAAATGAACAGGAGACGAAACAACCGCTGGATAAAGGCTCCCAAGATTGGCCAACTCGCCACTACCAACCGTTAACCCGTCGATTCGTTTTGTGCCCGTATCCAAACACTGCCACTGCACGGCAGTAAACTGATCCGTTTGCATCAAGCATTGGTCTATGCCCGGATCACTTGATTGATGAACAACGTCCTGTTCTAAGTACTTGCCAGAGAAGGTCAATGAAGCGCTCAGTTTCGCAGGAGCCAAACACTTCTGAACTTCTCGGCTGCAAGTATCGAAATCGACTTTGTTCCAGCCGGATTCACATCTGGAACGAGTAACTTCCTGAGGTTCATGCCACGAAATAATCGACCCATTGGCGACTTTACACAATGAACCAACCAAGGTTCCTTTTGGACACGTCATTTCAGGGTATTTAATGGACGGTTTCGTCTCAGTCACCGTTTCCTTATTGCCCGTCAGTGAGAGTGTCGTTTTCCAACCATTTGCCTTGGATGGCGACTCGGTAATTTTTATCTCAGTATTTTGATTATCAAAAATTCTCAGTATCGCGTTCCCAGTTTGCATAGTACTGCTGTGCTGTGGAACAAAGCTGAGCGTTTCAGAGCTAAAGCAACCACGCTCAATGGACCAGCTTTGTTGATGGGTTTGGGCGGATATACGTCGTTCTAACTGACACTCAGTAAGCGTGCTGATCTTCTCGCACACCTGGTAATCCGGTACATGCTTGGTTTCAGTAAATGGCGTAATCGTCTGAGTAGGCTCACAAGCTTCAAAACTACTTGGCATAAGGTTGGATACCACACACTTTGGATCGCTGGTTTGCAATCCACAGTCATAGGTATCGGTAAAACGAATGCATTCACCTTTATCATTGGTCTCGGCACATTCTGACGACATGAATCCACAGGAAGGATTCGCTTCAAGCACTTGGCAGGCCTGATTTTCAATCCCCTTATAGCTTTCATCATCCACACTAACTTGAACACGCCGACACAAAGGCGATATGCCAGCCACTGGGCTTGGGGCAAAGTAGGATTCACAAACTGAAACACCATTGACCACCGTACATCCGTTGGTTGAAGAAGGCTGATCCGTGCATTGAATGCTGTAGTCTGAAAACTTCGTCGGGATATCCGCTGCTTGTTCGATACAGGATTGTGGCGACCAACTATCATTCATCACCACCTTGGTTGGATCAAAGCGCACCTTGATGCGTGCATACCCCTCACCACTACCAGTGACCGATACGCGAATTTTTACCGGCACTTCTAAACCTGGTTCTACCGCTTTTAGCCTGGCAGTGAGATCGGTATTTGGATTGCGCTCCCAACTGGTACTGAGCTCGCAGCGACCTGCCGTTTCTGGTGGAAAGTTATTGTTCGGCCCAGACCAGACTTTCTGATCGCCAAGCCACACCTGCATGTAGTCATCCCATTTGGCGTACTCAAGAACGGCTGAAGTAATCGCATCGGGGTTCACGACTTTGAGTGTGATGGCCTGTTCAAACACTTTACAACGGCCACTCCAGTAGTTGTCGCCAATTCGTCCAATCCAAACTTCAAGACATCCCTCACCACAAGAGCGAAGGTTCATTGGTCCTGAAACATGCTCAATAATGCCTGCCGTGTAATCGTGAGTAATAGTGCAGCTGTTAACCGCTGTATTGAGCCTGTCGCATTGCTGGTAATTTGGGCTACCTTCACCTTGAGACTCACAGCCGGGGAAGCTTTGCGTTAATAGATTGGGGGCAGTTTGAACCGCATCAGTTAATGCCCAAAGCGGATCATTGACCATATCTGGCCGAGACCTGTCTTTGATTTGCTGTAGCGAACGAAACGCCTCACCCGTAGCGCCACTTTCGGATGCCATGCTCTCTTGGCGCTGTGTCCCCATTTGATTCATGCTGGCATCAGAGCCATAAACGCCCGTTAAGACATCCAATGAGCCCTGATCCATACCAGGGAAAAGCTCTTGCAAGTTAATGGACTCATTACCACTGCCATTCGGCACCGACAATGTATTGCCATTGAGTGCGGGCATCGTCCAGTTTTGCAGCAATTGCTTACCTTCTTGTTGTCCGCTTAGGCCGGATTGGCGCTGCACATCAGCGGCCACACCATGTAAGGGCAGGCACGCCATAGTGATTGATAAAATACCCGCTAAAACTCGGGTAAAAAGTGTTGGTTTCATGGTTAACCTCCCGAGTTACAGCAGTCTTGCCAGCGCCACAAAATGTAGAGCGCATCTTCACCGGCACCGGGGATCGTTCGCCACTCTCCCCATTTCATGGTGCTTTCACCGATGACATGCGCACTTTCAGTTTCCGGTACAGGGAAGAACATACTCATCTTGTATTGGGATTTCGGCAGCATGGGTTCGATAACAGGTCGGCATAGCGCACTGTTCCCCATTGTTCGCCTTGCAAGACCACGCCTGTGTTGAGCCGCGATTGCTCGCGCTGCTAAATGGCTGGTGTTTTCTGCTAATGAGCCAAAGGCTAAGGTGTGGCCAGATAAGGGATAGAGATGGCCCCAACTGCCAGCACACCAAAACAACTGATCGATGGGTTTACCAAGCGTTGATGAAGCAGCGTCAGCGGTACAAGCAGATATAGCCAATGGATTGGCAACGGCAGCAGCTTCAGGCTGAGTAAAAAAGGCCAGTTCATCGTTCATCCATGTGGGGTCCAATTCGGACAAATACATCAAGTCAAAGTCCATGTAACCATCGGCATTGCAATTGCCATCCATGAACAAATCGAGCATGACCAAAAGCGGAAAGGCGTAATAATGGTAATGGTAGAAAGCGAGATCACCGGTATCGTATTCACCCTCGCCATGACCACCTTGCAGCCGCCTATCACCTAACGGTAAACGAATCCCTCCCAGGGAAGGCGAGCAACCCGGCGTTCTGACCAGTTCAATTAAACGCGCTGGCTCCCACATGCTGGTAACAATACCTGGCCTTGGCACGCCTAAGTTATCTTCACATAAGCAAAATGACTTGTTTGATGCGCCGCTTGGGACACTGCCAGAGCCAAGAGGAAGACCCGCAACTCGGATAGGAAAAATGCATGACCAGCAAACATCCGTCAGCAACTTACCCGACAATAAACCCGCGTCTGGGCAGGTCAGTTCGGCTTTTGCAGGAATAGATGCGCCAAGGACAAACATGACAATGAGAGTCCGCAACAGACGATACGTATTATTGAGCTTTTTCATGAACAAGCTCCTTTGCTGGAATTTCTTCTATTTCAAACGCGAGCCCCTTTGCTTGAACAAACGACGGGGTGACTTGCAAATCAAAGCGCTGCTTTAGCGAGCCATTGAGAAGGTAAACCGGACTGTCCAATGTCTTTTCGAGCGCATTGAGGCGATTCCAGCCTTGGGCACGGTCGAGCTGCGTGGTGATAAGCGTAATGCGGCGCAGTGTCCTATCTTGCGTCTCAAGCCAATGCGCTACTGCGTCCACTTCTTCAGCGTTCGACGCATTAAACACCACAAGCTGCTGAGTAAACGGCAAGGCTTTTAGCGGGTTAATACGCGTTCCTGCTGGGATCAATGTTCGGCCACTGGCATCCAATAGTGACCGCTGCATGACGATGGTTGGATCAACCATTCTTATCCGATACTGCGTGGCTTTGGGTAACTCAGTGAAAGTTTGGCGAGACCAGAATCGCTCAATGGCTTTTTTCTTTAACGCGCCCAAGTCAATCGACTGTAAACGCTGCATCGCCACTTGCATCAAATCCGGTTCTAAAATGGAATGAATAGGACCGCGTTGACCCAATGAACCGGTATTGCCTTTTTCAATTTGACGCTGCAACCAGTCCTTGCTGTAAACCCCTAGTGCACTTGCAGTCACCTTGTCATCTTCTATGCGGAAAATGGCAGGCACGCTAGTCACCCGCCAGTGCACAAAGGCTTTCGGATCGATTCGAACCTGAGGAACAGGATCAAGTCCCACCATCAGCGTATGCCAATCACGGATAGCCGCCCCCAAGTTCTTTCCTTCAGGAATTCCCCGAAACAACACAATAGCGCCGGTAGCACTGGCCTCTTTAAATAGCTGCTTCAGTGAGGAATCTCCCAGTGAGGACGACGCAAATATCAACCATTCATCGTTGTTTTTGAGCGACGCAGGTTGTTCAATCGGTGAAAAAGGCTCGATAAATTCAGATGAACCATCCACAGCACTTTGTAAAATGCTGCGGCTCATTTCGACGATCTTTTTGTCCTCGTCAGACAACGGATAAGGCTCTTGTGCCCAGGACACTTGAACCCAAGCCAATGGCGCAACCAACAAAAATAAGAGGTATAGTCTTCTCATCTTCCACCTCCTACCAAAGCGGCCAAGCGCGACCGACAATCTGCTCGCGCTTAACGGCATTCCAATAGCGGGAGTCGAAACTCGTTGCGGCCTCGCCGGAAAACCAATATTCGTTTTCTTGCAGCATCAATGAACGGCTAAATTCTGTTTCAGCCACACCAAGACGCTGGGCTAATGCCATGCCGGTAGAGACTTCAGCACCGTTCACCAGCACATGCTCAGGCGTCACCTTGACTTCATCCCCTGGCATCCCTGTTAGGCGTTTAAGCATACGAGTACCGTCGTTATATAACGGAGCAAGTCCTTTTGAGTGGAAGGCATACAAACCATCCTTAACGGGCTCTTTATTCCATAGGTCAATCAGATACACCGTGGTATCAGGCAGGCAGCGCTCTTGCTGGGTATCAATACCTATTCGGTAGCGCATCATGGCGTAGGTGCCTACCAAGGCCATGATTAACGCAAGAGCGGCCAACCGGATGAGATATGGCCGCCAAGGCATTCTTTTACGGAGTATCTGCATGAGACACCTCCTTTGAGCCTACTGGCACAAATATGGAATCATCAGCACCCACCACCGCTTGGGCATCCAGCACGATAAAACCGGCTGCTTTTAGCTTTTCAATTTGCTGATTGGTCTGAAGCAACCTGGATTCGATGTCTTGTTCGCTGGCATTGGGGCCCAGTGACAGCACCGCCTCCCCAAAATCCACGACTGCAATGGGCGTACTTAACGCCAACTGGCTGTGGATAGGTTCGAGTGTTTTCATTAAGAGCCAGCTGGTCATTAAACCGCTGCCTGCAATAGACAAAGTAATAGAGGCCATAAATGGCCAAAGCGTGGACTTATTCATAGCCTCGCTCCTTTAACAACTGGGAGATGGCATCAGCAACAGAAAGGCCTTTACGCGTTAACTGCTTAATCGCGTTTACATCTTCTGCACGGGACGAGTACAACAGCTTGTGAAACGGATCGACGATGAGGCGGCCAATCCCGGTGCCCATCTCGGTAATAAAGAAAATTTCGGAATAGACACCAGTGACGGTATGAACGGTTTTCAGGTATTCATAACCGCCTTCACCGAGTGGCAAGCGGCCTTCTTTTTTGAGCGCGTTGATGGTTTCAGCTTTTTGGCCAAGCAGGTACATATTGGCCGAGTTTTCAGCGATGGCTTTACCTGTAGGGCTGTCGTATAAATCGTTGACCGACTGCGTTACCGTTACAGCACTGCCGCCATATTTTCGAAATCGACGGTAACCCGTCTCGATAAACTTACCGACATCACCTTGAGTCAGCAGATCCCAGGCTTCGTCAATGAACACAATCTTGCGACGATCCCGCTCACCTAAGTACATCTCTTGTTGGATTTGGTAGATAAGCTGAAGCAACACCACTTGTTGTAGGTGCTTGCGCCCCTTGAGCTCTTCTAACTCCAGAACAGTGAAACGGTTTTTGAAACGAATATTGTTGTGACCATTAAAGAAACGGCCATATTCGCCCTGTGTCGTAAACGGATAGAGCTGCTCACCCACGTCTTGCACACGACGGTCTTCATGATTTTTTAAGGCCTCAGCCACATCATCAACCAACATGGCACGACCTTTTTTCTCCCAAAGTTCACGGGTCTGACGCTTTAGGTTGGCCATCTGAAAATCAGTTAATGACTGCGTAGGTGCGGCCATTGCAGCCAATAGCCCAACCAGCACATCCGCTTCTTCGTCATAGTCCTCAACAATTTCAAACGGATTCAAGCAAATGCCACTGTCCCGCCCGAACTGTAAGAACTCACCGTCATAGACTTCACACAGCTTTTCATAAGAGCGGCCAACATCAATCACCCAGCATTGGCCGCCTTCAGATAAGTAGGAGGAGATGATTTCGTTCACCAGGAATGACTTACCCGACCCCGATTGCGCCGCGATGCAACAGTTGTAATTACTGCCCGAGTCATAAAGGGACACACTCATGATCTGGCCATTACGGGAAACAAAGTTAATCACTGGCGTGCCCGTGCCTTTCCAATCCGCAAACAAAGGCAACAGAGGGATCACATGCCGTGTCGCCATGGTCTTGAATCGAAACAAGTCGTTCATCGCCTGGCGGTCGGCACCAAATGGCAGGGCATTCAGAAAAATGGGCAAACAGAAGTACTTGTCTTCCATCAGCTCAAATCCGAGTTCTTTGAAATAAGTTCGAGCATTTGAAACAGAGCTGATGGACGCTTCTTCCGTTTGGGAAAACAGCGTTAAGGTCATGTTTGCCCGAATAGGACGATCACCTTCTTGCAAGGCTTCAAAAAGAACATCAAATCCCTTTTTCTTGGCTGCAAGCACCGGCACAAACTTGAGCATCGGGCCATAGGCCTGATTGACCGCCCATTGACGCTTCGTCTCTAAACGAGATCGCATGGCCTCGGCTGAAGGAAAGTGAATGGTGACATTCAGCAAAAAGCTGCCGCGTAAACCGCGACTGCCCGTCATCATATCGCCCGCAAAACTTGCGGCATGACCAAACCAGATCCGCTCAGGCAAGCGCTTAAACGATAAGGTTTTAACTCGGTAATCGCCCAGCATCAGACCTTGGCTATCCACCTTGATAGCTCGGTCATAATCCAACACTTGCTCTCGAAGTGGTTTATCTGCCTCACTGCGGATTGGAGATGGATTGCGCCAAGAAGCATCTTTTCCCCAGTTAAGTTGCGAACTTAATGCCGCGAGCCAATTTCGGTCAGTCATCTCAGTGACGCGAAAACCAACCGTTGCCAGCGCTTGCGAGAAAGAAGCCCGAATCGCGGATGCTCGACTCAACTCACGCTCCGTCGGTATAGGACTTTCCAAAGGCAATTTGCAGGTGACGATCAGTTGAAAGTTGCGTACCTGAGTCTGGGTCGATTCTTCTATCGGTTGAACCGTGCCCCCATCGAGGAAATCCGCACGTTTGCGTATCGACGCCCTGAGCAATGGATCGGATTGACGATGCCGTAAGCCCATCATGCGTTGAAGGTCGGTTTGAATATCAGGCGAGGCGTACAGGCCAAATTGCAGCAAAGTGTCTTTTGGCCAGTCGTTGTTGAGTAGAACATTAACCCTATCTGCAACAGACTCATCACCACCCGGCAATGGGTCACATAGAAAACCAAAGCCAACACTCTGGTCTTCCATGAAAAACAGTTGCTCATCGTCTGAATAGGCCAATACTGGCAACAGCTCTGAAGCGCGTTGCCCTGAATACAGAGAGGCTTTCATTAACGCCCCTCCAACCAAGCAGAAAGATCATAAGGACGGCCTCGACTGATGCGACCATCATTGGCGACGATGAAAGGCACACCTTGAATGCCCAGGATTTGAGCCGTCACCAAGGTACGCTGCATTGGCTCTAAGTTGCAGGCATCATCCTGTTCTAGGTTACCAATCCGGCCATTGAGCAATGCATCGGTGGCCGCATTCTTGTCACGCGCACAGCCAAGCTGGCGAACCTGACGCTCTGAATCAGGACCAAGCACTGGCACAGGGAGTATTTGGAAGGTGTATTCTTTGGTTAGCGGTAAAGCTTGTTTCAAAAGCTCATGGCAGTGCGGGCATCGTGGATCAACAAAGACCACCACTTTCTTTTTGCCTTCGCCCAGCGTCAGTGGGTTCAAATCATCCATTTTTAAGCCAAGACGACTTAAGTCCAGCGTGTTCCCCGCTTCACGAATTTCTTCAAGACTGGTAAGCGGCTTTTTGGACCAGGCATCATAGAGCGTGCCATCAATGACGAACCGGCCACTGTCTGACATGAAAACAATACGGCCATTGCTTTCGACCGCTTTCATACCCGTGACAGGTAAAGAAACCATGCCGTCAATTTTGCCAACGGGCGACACTTCAGACACAGGTTCAGCTTGAACCAATGGAGACAGCGCAAGCGCCAGAATAATTGGAGATAGTTTTCGCATGAGGAGTCCTCGTTAATGTAAATCGAGGCTCCAGTCTATGCAGTTGTCCTATGTGGACTCGGTTAGATAGATTGAAGAATTGAATACCTTACTAAATAGCTGCTCCGAAGTGTAGATCACCTGCGAAGGTGAACTCAGTGTTGAATGAGCGATCAGATAAGTCTCCAAACCGCACTTTACAGAAGCACTTGGTGGTTTTGAAACCGCCCCCTACAGGTAGATTTCGAGAGGCCTTCTCTCATCAGAAATACAGATCCAAAAGGTATTAACCTTTTGTTCGTGGCACACGCCAGCACAACACTTTGATTTTATCGCGCTGTTTTTGGTGAACAGGAATAATGCGCCACTTACTAACGGTAAATCGGTGTCACTTTCGATAATCGCGGCAAGGCCGTTGATGGACTTTCTAAAATCGACACTTTCACGATACAGATAAATCTCTAGTGAGCTCAGCATGCCTTTCATGATAGCGCACCGATGAGTTCAGCCAGGTTACTTACTGGCGTGCATTGGGGATTGCGCAGTTCGATATCATTGACGAAGAGTGTCATGTTGGCGGTTGCCACTTGGGCCTGATACTGAGTTATCTTTTCAACGACTTCTGCTCTAACAAAACCTTGAGATGCGCCAGTGTTGTTGAGTTGCTGGCGCTTGGCAGAGAACGTTGAGGGATTGAGTTGATTGAGCTTACAAAATGTGAGTGTTGATAATGAACTCGATTCAGATTGCTTGATTAGCGTTTGCCATTATTGGTTGGTGCATCGTTTGCCATTTTAAATCTCCTTATGGTTGGAGACTTGATCTTATTCTGCGTGTTAGGTGATTAGAATGCGCGGTTTATGAGGCGCTTACGCTCGATTTGCAAGTTCGTCGAGGAAAGCAGATATTCAGAGTAATAAGGCTCTGTTTTGCCGGAGAAATACGATTTTGCATCTGGCTTATCAACCTCCCGCGGGAAACCTACTAAGCGGATGATGTTATGGCAATCTATCGTTGTCGCTGGCAGGTGAAGTTGCGATTCAAAGAGTTGAAATCCCATACAAACTTGCAGAAATTTATGGCGGCACAGAAAGCGATTGTAGATGGTTTGGTATGGTCAAGCCTGCTCGCTCTGATCATTCGGCGAAGCGTCTTTCTTCAAATCATGCCATCAGTCTAGCTATTCAAGGCCGCCAAAAATGTGGAAATTTGGCTGTTGCCGATCTTGAAAGCATCAGCCAGCACGCATGGTCGGAAATAGCGGAGAGGATAGATTGGGCGACCCGTTATATAACGAAGAACGCCCAAAAAGCCCAACAGTCAAAAGACAAACAAAACATCACGTTAGATGGGATACTGCATGGGCTTAATTCTTAAGGTCCAGTCTATGAATGAATGCCCTGAATGCGAAATTTAAAGTTGCCTCATTCAGGAGGCAACCGTAAAAGGAAAATACTAATCCCGAGGAGGGAAGCCTGCTTCAATTAGAGCATAGGAGACCTTTTCAACTGATAATGAAGTTTTTACCGTCACCTTACGAGTCGGAGGATCAGTTAAAACTGTAGCCTCTGGGTCTATATCCTTAATTGCTTTAGTTACCGTCCGGGCGCAGCCCCCACATGTCATATTTTCTAAATGAAATTGCATTTATATACCTCCAGTTTGGTTTGAGTACTTCTGATTGTAGGGCTTTCCACTGTTGTAAGGTCAAGGTCTAAACTCATTTCACTCTGATATCTTTTCACTAAAGATTGACTATACTTTCTGCGTTTTTTCTTAATGACAGATTTCTTACTATAACGTAAAACACCGGCGTAAGTAGTAATCCAAAGAAGGTTACACCAAGCATACCGGCAAACACTGCAATACCCATGGCGTGACGCATTTCTGCTCCAGCACCACTAGCTAGTACAAGAGATATCACACCAGCAATAAATACAAGAGAAGTCATCAAAATAGGACGCAAACGTAAGTACGCTGCCTCGAGTACGGCCCCAAGCGGTGATCGTCACTAATTCTCCTGAGTCCTTGCAAAATCAACGATTAAAATGGCATTTTTTGCGGCCAGCCCGACTAAAACAACGAAGCCAATTTGAGTATAGATGTTATTATCACCGTTTAGATCCATATACCGCCAATTGCAGAAAGGAGTGCCATTGGTGCAATAAGCAGCACAGCAAATGGAAGCGACCAACTGTTGTACTGAGCGGCAAGAATCAAGAATGCAAAGAATACCGCCAATGGGAAAATATACAGTGCGGAATTGCCCGCTAATTTTTCCTGATAGGTCAGATCAGTCCATTCGTACGCCATACCTTCAGGTAGATTTTCCTTAACTATTTTCTCAATAGCATCTGTAGCCTGACCAAAAGAATATCCTGATGCAGTACCTCCCGTAATATCAGCGGATGGATAGCCGTTGTATCTCATAACGCGATCAGGATCTGAAGTTAGTTTGATATTGATCAATACTTATAAAGGGATCATATCACCAGCAGAATTCCTGACTTTCAATAATCCAATATCGTCTGCCTGCATACGGAATGGGGCATCAGCTTGAGTTATTACACGGTAGGTACGGCCAAATCCATTAAAATCATTGACGTAAAGCGATCCCAAATTTACCTGTAATACATCAAAAATGTCGGTCAAAGCTACCCCCTGAGATAGTCCGGATCTGCTCCAGACTGATACCTAATACTTTGCAACTTAGTATAAGCTGCAACCGCTCAACTTGCTCCTGCCTTTATTGCCTTTAGTTGTTGCTATAACGATCAGGAGCAGGTAAAAGACCCTGAGCCTCGTAGAACCCAGGGAGTCCTCGTTAGCTTTGCAAGCTCGCCGGTTTTCATACTCATCTACACACGCATGGAGGCGACTGCCACCATGCGTCATTTCTTGGTACGAATATCCAATACCAGTGCCAGTAGGGAAAAACTAACTATCGACTCGCTTGCGCCACACCACTTGGTGTGCTCTCTGTCCACCCGCCTCCCAGAGCCTTGTAGAGCGCGATAAGGTTGCTCAACCGAGCCAGACGCGTACGCACCAACGTCTGCTGCGCGCTGTACAGCGTACGCTGCGCGTCAAGCAAGGTGAGGTTATCGTCCACACCTTCCCTGAAACGTTGCTCGGCCAGGTCATACATGCCCTGACTAGCAGCAACCAGGAATTGCTCTGAACGAATCTGCTCATCAAGTGTTCGCTTGCCGGCAAGGCCATCAGCCACTTCACTAAAAGCAACTTGAATGGACTTCTCGTAGTTGGCGATCTCGATGCGCTTTTTTACGTGCGCCACATCCAGATTGGCGCGCAACGCGCCACCCCGGAAAATAGGCACCGTAATCTGCGGCAAGAAGCTCCAGGCGCGCGAACCCGATTCGAAGAGCCCATCAAGCGATGCGCTTGCCGTCCCCGCCGAACCCGTCAAGCTGATGGTGGGGAAGAAAGCGGCTCGCGCTGCTCCGATACTGGCGTTGGCACCCAGAAGTACCTGCTCGGCCGCGCGCACATCCGGTCGGCGCACGAGCAACTCAGAAGGTAGGCCACTGGGCAGTTCGGTCGGCACGATGCCATCCGGCAGCACTATGGCTTTGTCAAGTTGCTGCGACAGCTCAAGCGTCAGCGGCTGGCCGAGCAGTAGCACTAGCGCGTTTCGGTCTTTGGCCGTTTGACGTGTGTAGTCCGCGAAGTTGGCCTCGGCTGTACGCAGTACAATTTCCGAGCGGCGCACGTCAAGTTGCGTGGCATTGCCAGCCTCGAACAGTTGGGCAGTAAGTTCATGCGAACGCTTTTGCGTGCCGAGCGTCTCGCCTGTTAACTGCAGTAACTCCTGGTCAGCCCGCAACGTGAGATAGGCGTTAGCAACCTCAGAGATCAAACTCATCTGCGTCGCTATGCGAGTCTCGTCCATAGCCAAGTAGGAAGCCAGCGCTTGGTTGCTGAGGCTGCGGATACGGCCCCAGACGTCCAGTTCCCAGGCAGCGGTCACCCCAGCAACCTCGTAACGACGCACGACGTCGGCAGCGCCGGTGTTGCTGAGATCGGCTGGCAGTCGTTCTGCGGCCCCTCTGCCGGATACCCCCAAGTTCGGGAGCACCTCAGCGCGCTGAATGCGGTACAGTGCCTGCGCCGCCTCAACGTTGAGCGCAGCTTTGCGCATGTCGCGGTTGCTCTCCAGCGCGATACCGATCAATTGTTGCAACAGCGGGTCGCGGAAGAAATCTCGCCAGCCGATATCGGCCGCGTCCGTGACTGGGGCCTCTGGCGTCGCTTTCGCCGGTTCTGCATAGGCCGCGCCCGAAGGATATACTATATCAATCGGCGCTGGCGGCCGATCGTACTTGGGTGCCATGGAACAACCGGCTAACGCTATCGCGAAAGCTACCGGTGCCAAGCTCTTGGCAGGTTGTGTGAGTGCGAAAGGTTTCTTCATCTCAAAATTCCTCCTGGCCGTTATGCTTGTCGCTCATACCGACGCGGGCTTGACTGGCTTCACGACGCAACGCCAGCTTGCGCACTACGACGTAGAACACCGGCGTGAGCACCAGACCGAATGCCGTCACGCCCAACATGCCGGCGAACACAGCGATACCCATTGCGTGACGCATCTCGGCACCCGCTCCACTCGCGAGCACCAGCGGTATCACGCCAGCGATAAAAGCCAGTGACGTCATCAGAATCGGGCGCAGCCGCAGCCGCGCCGCTTCAAGCACGGCCGCCAACGGATCGACACCTTCACTCTCCTTGGCACGGGCAAACTCCACGATCAGAATTGCATTCTTGGCTGCCAGGCCTACGAGCACCACGAAGCCAATTTGCGTGAAGATATTGTTGTCGCCGCCCGTAAGCCAAACACCGGCGATCGCCGAAAGCAACGCCATGGGCGCGATCAACAGAACAGCGAATGGAAGCGACCAACTGTTGTACTGAGCTGCCAGGAACAAGAATGCCAACAGCACTGCCAACGCAAAAATGTAGATGGAGGTGTTGCCAACCCGCTTTTCTTGGAACGTCAAGTCAGTCCATTCGTAGGTCATGCCGTCCGGCAGCGATTCGCTCACGATCTTCTCGATCGCGGCAGTAGCCTGGCCAGACGAATAGCCCGGTGCTGGTCCGCCGCTGATGTCAGCTGATGGGAACCCGTTGTAGTGCATCACTCGATCGGGACCGGAGCTACGTGAGATCGTCGCGATCGCGCTCAACGGGATCATGTCCCCCGAAGCGTTCCGCACCTTCAGCATGCCAATGTCTTCAGCCTGCATACGGAACTTCGCATCGGCCTGCGTCATCACTCGGTAAGTTCGGCCAAATCGATTGAAGTCATTGACATAAAGCGAGCCCAGATTGATCTGCAGCGTGTCAAAAACTTCGGTCAGCGACACACCTTGCGACTTGGCCTTTACGCGGTCGATGTCCACCTGCAACTGTGGAGCATTGGCCTGGAAGCTGGCCAACATGTTGGCCAGCTCAGGCGCTTGCATGGCTTTGCCCATGATCTGACCTTGGGCCTGTGCAAGTGCGTCTGGCCCCAGGCCCGCACGGTCTTCGATCTGCAACTTGAAGCCGCCCATTGAACCCAGGCCAGGCACCGGTGGCGGAGGAAAAATCCCGACGAAGCCGTCCGGTATTTGACTGAATTTGCCCATGAGCCTGCCTTGAATGGCGAACGCCGACAACGACGGGTCCTTTCGTTCGTTGAAGGGCTTGAGCATGGCGAACACCAGCGCGGTGTTGGGCTGATTCACTGGGCCGTTGAAGGAGAAGCCGGGGAATGCCATCACGCTTTCGACGCCAGGCTCGGCAAGCGCGATCTTGCTCATTTCCTTGACAACCGCGTCGGTGCGGTCCAGCGAGGCACCAGTCGGAAGCTGGGCGATGCCCACGAGGTAATACTTGTCCTGTGCGGGCACAAAGCCGGCAGGTACCTTATGAAAGCCCAGCCACGTCAACCCCAGGAAACCGACATAGAGCAGCAGCACCACAGCACTTCCGCGAACTGCGCGGCGCACGCCTCCGACATAAGCATTCGAGGCGCTGTCAAAGAAGCGGTTGAAGCGGCGGAAGAAGCCACCAAACAGGCCGTCGATGAGGCGCGTGACTCGATCGGGCTGGGCCGCGCCATGATGCGGCTTGAGCAGGATGGCGGCCAGCGCGGGCGACAGTGTGAGCGAATTGATCGCCGATAGGATGGTCGAGAACGCGATGGTCAGCGCGAACTGGCGATAGAACTCGCCTTGCAGCCCAGACAGGAACGCCGAGGGAATGAAGACCGCCGCCAGCACCGAGGTGATGGCCAGGATCGGGCCAGTAACCTCGTCCATGGCTTTGAGCGCTGCGTCCTTGGGCGACTCGCCAAGTGCCATGTGGCGCTCCACGTTTTCTACCACGACGATGGCGTCGTCCACAACAATGCCGATTGAGAGTACGAGGCCGAACAATGACAGTGTGTTCAACGAGAAGCCGAACATGTGCATTACGGCGAAGGTGCCGACCAGCGAGACCGGCACGGCGATCAGCGGGATGATCGACGCTCTCCAGGATTGCAGGAACAGCACCACCACGATCACCACCAGCAGAATCGCCTCTAGCAGCGTGACCGCTACAGACTGAAGCGAGGCCCGCACGAAGACCGTAGGATCGTAGGCGATCTTGTACTCGATGCCCTCTGGAAAGCTTGCTTGTAGACGATCCATCGTCGCGCGTACCGCGCTAGACACATCTAGTGCATTGGAGCCAGGCGTCATCAGGATCTGAATGCCAACCGTGTTGCCGCCATCAAGTTGGGCGCGCATGGTGTAGTTCTCCGCACCTAACTCCACACGTGCCACGTCGCGCAAGCGTGTAACCTGGCCGTGGGTGCCAGCCTTGATGACGATATCGCCGAATTGCTCTTCGGTGGTGAGACGCCCGAGTGCGTTGACGGTGACCTGAAAGGCAGACGAGGCGTTAGGCTGCTGACCGATAGAGCCGGCCGCAACCTGCACGTTCTGCTCCCGAATGGCGGCGACCACATCGCTAGCGGTCATGCCACGAGACGCAACCTTTTCGGGGTCGAGCCAGACCCGCATCGCGTACTCACCCTCACCACCAAGCAACACGTTGGCGATGCCCGGCAGGCGTGCCAGTTCGTCACGGACGTTGAGCATCGCGTAGTTGGACACATACAGCGGGTCGTAACGATCCCCTGGCGATAGCATGTTCACAACCATCAGGATGTCGGGCGCGGTCTTCTCAGTCACAACGCCGATGCGTTGGACCTCGGGTGGCAACCGGGGTAGCGCACGCGACACCCGGTTCTGCACCTGGATTTGCGCGATATCGGCGTTGATGTGTTGCTCGAAAGAGATGGTGAGCACCATCTTTCCGTCCGTGGACATCTGGGACTGCATGTACATCATGCCTTCCACGCCGTTGATGGCTTGCTCTAGCGGCGATGCCACGGTGTCGGCAATCACTTGCGGATTGGCGCCGGGATAGCTCGCCGTGACCTGTACCGTTGGGGGGGTAACCTGAGGGTACTCGCTCAGTGGCAACTGGAAGTAGCTGATCGCGCCCGCGATCAGCATCAGCACCGAAAGGACGATTGCGAAGATAGGGCGGTTGATGAAGAAACGGGGGAAATTCATTTGCGAGCCTCCGCTGAGCCAGCTGCGCTGTCAGCCTTGACCTGATCGGCCCCAGCCGCCCCAGCGGCCTTGGCAGACTCCGCAGGGACTGCCGGGGCACTAGCCGCAGTCTTAGTCGCGTCGGGAGCGCCGGCGGCCGGTGCTGCCGGCCCCTGCATGGGCACCATGCGCGGCGTGACAGTCATACCAGGTCGTACGAGGCCTTTGATTATGATTTTTTCGCCACCCTGCAGGCCACCGTTTATAACGCGCAGACCGTCGACTACGGGACCCAGCTCAATCGGACGATACTGAGCTTGGTTGTTTTCACCCACGACCAGAACATAGTTTCGGCCTTGATCGGTGCCAACCGCTTGGTCGTCGATGAGGACGGCCTGCCGAGAGCTTGCGGTGGAGAGCTTGGCCCTCGCAAACAGCCCAGGCGTCAGCCGTCCATCAGGGTTGGGGACGACCGCGCGAGCGCGGATCGTGCCGGTACTTCTATCAATCGCATTGCCGACGAAGTCGAGCACGCCCTTGTACGGAAAGTTTCTGTCAGTGCTCAAGCCTACTTGAACGGGCAACGAAGCATGAGTCCCTGAACCAGGTCTCGAGCGGCTCACCACATTGACGTAGGTTGCCTCATCGATGTCGAAATAGACGTGCACAGGATCGATGGACACGATCGTGGTAAGTAGCGTGGCTGCTCCTGCACCGCCGCCGCTGACCAGGTTGCCCTCGGTCACCAGCACTCGGTCCACGCGCCCGGCAATTGGTGCCGATACCCGCGCGTAGGACAGGTCGAGCTGCGCCGCTGCGACTGTGGCCTTTGCCGCCTGTACCTGCGCCTGACGCGCATTGCGTGCGGAGACTGCATCGTCATAGGTCTTCCGAGACAGGGCGCCAGTGGCAACAAGCCGCTCGGCACGATCAAAGTCGGCCTGAGCCTGACTGGACAGCACCTCAGCCTGCCGCAACTGCGCCGTGGCGGTGTCGAGCGCGACTTGGAAAGGCCGTGGGTCAATCTGGAACAACAATTGCCCCTTGCGTACCAGACTTCCCTCGGGCACGCTCACCGCGTCGACGGCCCCCCCACACGCGAGCGCAACTCGACCACCTTCGGTGCGGCCAAAAAGCCGGTGAACTCAGTTGACGGCGTGATTGTGCGCGTGATGGCCTCAGCCACAGGCACCTGCGGTGCCATCGGTGCGCCAGCTGGTGGTGCTGCTGGTTTACTTTCATCCTTGCCATCTCGGGCAGCCACCGCTATCCCCCCGACGGCCGCGATGACGCTAGCTACCAAAATGATCCTGATTTTTTTATGCATGGAAGTTACCTTTTTTATTACGGGGCTTCGGTCCATCCGAAGCGGTTCGCATATGTTTCTAAAGGCTAGCCCTTACAACCACGTCAAGGTCAAGCCTTTTTCGATGACCATGACGAGCATGGGACTGGACTACAAGCTCTGGAACCTTCCGGCCTCCCGGTGAACGCATGAGATGCAGTTACGGCCGAAAGGGACGCATCTGAGCCCATTATCCACGTCCGATCATCCCATCTATTTAAACTCGTTGTTCTAAAGGCATTCGTTTATCGCCTAACATCGATGTTTTCGGAGATCGATTTACAGATGAAGATATGGAAGGGCTTGGCGCCGCAACAACGGCAGTTCAAGCCCTCTGCAATACCTCAATGGGCATCCTGTACGGACACAGAGCTTTGATGACCTCCGTTCTGGCCATCGGCTGGCTCTTGGGCACCCTTAAAGCGGAGTAGGCGCAGCGCATTGAGCGTGACCAAAGCGGTGGCACCGGTGTCGGCCAGCACAGCAACCCAAAGGCCAGTGATACCCAGCACACTGGTGACTAGGAACAGGCCCTTGAGGCCAATGGCGAACACTACGTTCTGGTGGATGTTGGCCATCGTCGCGCGGGACAGCGCCACCAGGTGCGCAACGTCCGTGACGCGGCTCTTGAGCAGAGCAGCGTCTGCGGTCTCTAGGGCCACGTCGGTGCCGCCGCCCATGGCGATCCCTACATCGGCGGTCGCCAAGGCCGGCGCGTCGTTGATGCCGTCGCCGACCATCGCCACCTTCGCGTCGCGCTTCAAGTCGTTGACCAGGCGCAACTTGTCTTGCGGAAGCAACTCACTCTCCCACTCGATATCCAGCTTGCCGGCGATGGCCTGCGCAGTTCTCCGATTGTCACCGGTGAGCATGACCGAGCGCACACCCATCGCCTTGAGCTGGGCCACGCCTTCGCGGGCGTCACGGCGAGGTTCGTCACGCAAGGCCAACAGGCCCATGACATTCTTGCTTGCTTCGTCGAACAGAACCACCACCGTCTTGCCACCATCTTCCAGCTTGGCGATTTCCTGCTGGTGCGCGAGGGTCAGCGTGGCCATCTGCCCTGCATGGACGGGCGATCCCACGGCTAGCTTGCTGCCGTTCACGGTAGCGCGAACTGCCTTGCCCGGGATAGCGAATGCTTCGGTGGCTTGTGGAACCTCCACATCGAGGCTCTTGGCGTGGGCAACGATTGCCTTCGCCAACGGGTGATTCGATCCAGACTCGACGGCGGCGGCGAGCGCCAGTACCTGTTGCTGCTTGGATTGCCCGAAAGGCACGACTTCAGTGATGCGCGGCTTGCCCTCTGTCAGCGTGCCAGTCTTATCGAAGGCGACTGTGCGAACGCGACCAATGGTTTCCAAGGCGTTGCCACCTTTAATCAGCAAACCTCGGCGAGTAGCAACAGCCAGTCCCGAGGCAATGGCCGCCGGCGTTGACAAAACCAAGGCGCACGGGCACGCGATTAGCAGCAAAGCAAGACCACGGTACAGCCAAGTGCCCCAATCACCACCCATGGTAAGCGGGGGAACCACGACGATCAGCGCCGCGATGGCCATCACGGCCGGGGTGTAGTAACGGCTGAACTTTTCGATGAAGCGTGCCGTCGGCGCCTTGGAGGATTGAGCTTGCTCGACGAGCTGGATGATGCGCGAGATGGTGTTGTCCGATGCAGCCTTCTCAACCAGAACTTCAAGCACACCGTCGACGTTGATCGAGCCGGCAAATACGTCATCGCCACCGGCCTTTTGACGCGGCACGGACTCCCCTGTGATCGGAGATTCATCGAGACTGCTTTCGCCGCGGAAGATCTTGCCGTCAGCGGGCACTCGATCACCCGGGCGCACCAAAACCCGGTCGTTCACGCTCAGGGAGGCAGCGGGCACTTCGCGCTGCCCACCATTGGCGTCGAGCAAGACAGCAGTTTTAGGCACCAGAGAAGCCAGCGCTTTAATGCCGGCGCGGGCGCGGCCAGCGGCCACACTTTCAAGCAGCTCGCCGACCGCGAACAGGAACACCACAGCAGCGGCCTCCTCGGCCTCGCCAATCACGAGCGCGCCCAGCGAGGCGACAACCATCAGTGTTTCGATGGAGAACGGGGAGCCAGATATGGCCAGCGCGAAGGCTTTGCGCGCGAACGGGAGTACGCCAGCGATCACGGCAGCGGCGAAGATCCATTCGGCATAGCCGGGGATAAATTGAGCAACTGCATAGGCCGAGCCCATGAGAGCTGCTAGGCCCTGCACATGCTTACCCTTCTTCGTCTGCCACCAGCGTTGAGTGATAGCTGAGGGCACGCGGGCAGGCGCGGCAGGCGAGGATCCATCAAGGCGGCGCACGTCGGAGACGCCGAAACCCAGGCTTTTGATGGTCTTCTCGATGTCGCCAATATGTGTAGGACTTCCAGACGCGAGCGTCAGCTCAAGCGTTTCTGCCGTGAAGTTGATGCGGGCATCTGATACGCCCGCCATGCGAGCAAGAGCCGTTTCAATCTTGCCAACGCAGCTCGCGCAGTCCATGCCTTCCACGTGCATCGAAACGTTGGGTGGGTTACCAGGGGGCTCGCGGCGAGCGTGTGAGGTGTGATCATGTCCACTGCAGGAGCCGTGTTCATGCCCGCCGTTTGTCTTTTGCGTGTGGCCGTGCCCATGATCACCGCCGCAAGCGTGACCATCCTTGTGATCTTCGCTGTGGTCATGTGCATGGACCGATTGGCGCGATACGGCCGCAATCGAGAGCGACGACACTGGCAGTTCTTCCACACCGAACCCCAAAGTTTTGATTTTCTTAGCTACATCGCGAGCAGTGAAGCGGCTTTTCAGATTGCGAGTCAACGTCAGCGTTTCACTAGAAAAATTGACTTGCACGTCCGTCAGCCCATCCATTCGGGAAAGGGCCTTCTCGATTTTGCCGACGCAGCTCGCGCAATCCATGCCCTCCACACGGAAGCTCAGCTGCTCCCTAGCCTTGTCCTGGTACTCCGTTATTTCCCTTGTCATATCTACCTCCAAGTTCTCTGAACACTTTGCAAGTTAGGTTCGCCGCACGCCGCACATACTGCTTAAATATAACAAACACATGAACATACATCCATGTGTTAATCATTAAAAAAGAAGGCTGTTGTCCTTCTGTTTACGATCGTCTGTGGTTGTGGCGTGCGGCGTGCGGCGCACGTGCTTACAGTTTCGACACATTTTCAAAATGCAGATTGAATTTTAGCACACATATGAAGATATGTTCAATTATTTAATTCATGAAGTTAGCATGGTTAATTTCTACGCTCACGATGGGGGGGAGTGAAAGCTGGCGTCGGCTGATGAGGCCCAGGGGATTGAGTGCGGTCAGATTCATACAACCGTCACCCAAACATCACGCATGGGCGAAGTCGCGCTTACTCAGGACTGGGATGGCGCATTACAGTTGCTGACGGGCTGGCACCTCTCTTGCGCAATCGCGAAAATGCCCAGCAAAAAGTAGGCATCTTTGCGTTCGACGCAATTCGCAATCATTCCTCAGAGAAGTGACAGACCATGTCCTGAAACACTTGACTGATGTGCTCATCCGCGATGCCGTAGAAGATATGTTTCGCCTGACGTTATCCACGCACAAGTCGAGCTCCACGCAGGAGCCGCAGATGATGACTGACCAAGAATTGGGATAGATCGAGCGTTTCTGCGATGTCGCCCACCGCGACTGATCCGCGCATGCACTGTAGCAGGATCTTCAGGCGCGATTGATCTCCTAACAGGAGAAAAGTCTCAGCGAGAACAGCGACGTCACTATGAGAGAGCGCCAAGAGCTCTGGGGCCGAACGCTGAGCATTGGTGGCGCAATTCTGAGCATTGTCGCCATTGGCGTGTTTTCGAGAAGTCATGGATTTCTTGTCCCTGAGCTGCCAGCACTACGCTGGCTGCAGCATCAGTGTTGATGACCCGGGACGGAATGGTCGTGCTTATGACCCTTTTCATGGCTGTGGCTAGTGTCATGCTCATGTGGGGTGTGCCCTTGCGGCCCACCTGTCGGCTGCAAGCTGCAAAGGTTCTTTTCACCAGGAGAGTTCCATTCGATCCCGACCGTCACGTGCTCGATGCCAAATTGCTCTCGAAGCACCACCTCTACGCACTTGACCACGGTGCGCGCTTCCTCAGCCACACTAGGGCGAACGTGCAGCGTGGCCATCGTGCGACCAGAGGTAAGCTGCCATACATGCACATGACTGACGGCCGCCAAGCCAGGCACCGCGCCCATCAGGCCTTGTTCCACCTGCTCCGGAGAAGCGTCCTCGGGCGCACCTTCGAGCAAAATGTGGATCGATTTCGCCAGGAGCTTCCAGGCGCTGCGCAGGATCAGGGCTGCCACCAGCACCGACAGGATGGGGTCAATTGGCGTCCAACCAATGAGATAGATGACCACTGCAGCGACGATGGCACCGACCGAGCCCAGCAGGTCGCCCATCACGTGCAGGATGGCCCCCTTCACGTTGACGTGATCGGTCTCTCCGCGGGTCATGATCCACAACACCAGAACGTTTACCAACAATCCAAGCACGGCGACGATCATCATCGGGCCGGCAAGGATGGCGGGCGGAGCTTGCAGTCGCTCCCATGCTTCATAGGCGATCCATGCCACGATCACAAAGAGCGTCACAGCGTTCAGGAAGCCGGCGATGACCTCGAACCGAAGGTAGCCAAAGGTGCGCTTGCTGTCAGCTGGTCGGCGCCCGAACCGGAATGCCGCGTATGCCAGAGCCAGCGCTGCTGCATCGGTCAGCATGTGGCCCGCATCGGCCAGAAGGGCCAGCGAGCCCGACAGCACGCCGCCGACAGCCTCCACGATCATGAAGCCGAAGATCAGGAAGAAGGACAGCAAGACCTTGCGTTCGTTAGCGCCGGTCACTTTTGGAGTGTGGTCATGGTCGTGACCATGTTCATCGTGCGATTGGGACATCAGGGCCTCGCGCAGAAATTAGGTGGTTGACTGTACGTAAAATATAATACATGAACATATGTTTATGCAATGTATTTTTAGCAAACCATACTAAGGACTGCGAAAGATGAGTGGCGGCGATGCGGCTATTTAGTACGCCTATCCTCTTGGCCACACCCTGTGCAGGTCGTCCACAATCAGGTCGTGATGATGTTGGCCCAGATCCAAGTGCTGACGCAGATAGAGGATGACCCGCCGGAAGGTTCGGATGGTCGTGAGCCAGATCGGACGGGGCGCTGGCTGGCCAAAACCGCAGCGCGAGCACCACGCAGGAAAGCGCCTGAAAACATCTAGGAGATTTCAATCATGGACACGAACTTCGACGTCATCGTCATCGTCATCGTCATTGGCGCCGGGCCTGGTGGCGACATCGCAGCGATTCGCGCCGAGCAGTTAGGCATGAATGTCGCCTGCGTCGATGCCTGGAAAACCAAGGAAGGCAAGCCTACCCAAGACGGTACATGCAACAACATCGGGTGCATCCCGTCAAAGGCGCTGCTGCAGTCGTCCAAAAACTTAGACCAAGCCAAGCACCACTTCGGCGCGCTCGGCATCATGTCCACGGGCGAGCTACGCATGGACGTGGCTGTGATGCTGGAGCGCAAGAATCAGGTCGTGAAGTCGAGCAACGAAGGCAAACTCTATCTGTTCCGAAAAAACAAGGTGCAGTTCTTAAACGGTCTGGCGTTTATGACTCGGGCCGCCGTCGGCCTTGAACTGGATGGGCGCGGAGCCGTCGTGGTGAACGGCGAATGGCGCACCAGCGTGCCCAGTATCTGGGCCATCGCCGATGTGGTGCGCGGCCTGATGCTAGCGCACATGGCAGAGGAAGAAGGTGTCGCTGTGGTCGAGCGCAGAAGGTGTCGCTGTGGTCGAGCGCATTGCAGGCCATCGCGGTCATGTCGATTTCAACACGATCCCCAACGTCATCTACACCAGCCCGGAAATCGCCTGGGTAGGTCGCACCGAGCAGCAGCTCAAATACGCGGGCGCAGCATATCGTAGCTGTACATTTCCGTTCATGGCTAACGGTCGCGCGCGTGCATTGAGCGAGACAGCGGGTCTCGTCAAGGTGATCGCAAATCCTACGACAGACGAAATCCTCGGCGTACATGTAGTCGGCCCGCAGATCAGCGAACTTGTGGCTGAGGCGGTCATCGCGATGGCATTCAATAAGGCCTCACTTGCGGTCGATAAGCGCGCTGAACTTCTGATTGATCAGAATTGGACCCGCATTCATCTCATTGAGTGTAGCCGCGGGCGGTCATACGGCCCCAGCTTGTAATAGATCGCAATCCGCATCGCAACGAGCGCTTCGCCCGCGGCTAATCGTCGTTGTGCTCTTCGACGATGTGAGTGGACATGTCCAGCAGCACTTGGTTCACATGCTTGTCGTCCACCTCATAGAAAATTTGCTTGGCCTGGCGCACCCCCTTCACAAGGCGGGCTCCACGCAGCAGCCGCAGGTGGTGACTGACCAGCGACTGCGAAAGCTCGAGGGATTCCGCGATGTCCCCAACCGAGGAGGAACCCTTCATGCAGCACAGCATTATTCTCAACCGAGACGGGTCGCCCAGTAGGCGGAAGGTCTCGGCCAGGATCGTAACGTCATTCTGTGACAAAGAAGCCAGATCGTCGCTTGCACCGCGGGGCGCGTTAACTTGTTTGCGTAAAGTCATTTCTCAAAAATTCCAACTCTCGAACAGCTACTCATGCCGTTCAGAATTAACGAGGCTGCGATAATTTGATCGCACTCGCCGACAAAGATCAGGAGACAGCCTGCGAGCCAAGGCGCGCCGCGTCTATGCGCAGCGAAATCGTCCAAACCAGCAGCGCTCAAAATAGGGCTTAACCTTACAACATAGTAACCCTCAAGTACCCTGTATGTCTAATTTCAATTTTGAGAAGACACCTTGAGCATGCCATTAACAAGTGCTGGTCGTGCCACCGTAGCAGCGATCAGCCTGCCCATCGAGGGCATGACCTGCACGAGCTGCATCGTCCGAATCGAGTGCGCCCTGACCAAGGTGCCTGTCTCTTGATCACATCTCATTGATCAAGAGACTTGGCTAACAGGTAACCTTCAAGGATGGTTTGTGGTAAAACTATCCTTCCCATAACCGCTCCCTGCCGACTCGTCCCGTCCTTTTTGAATCAAACCAACCCACTAATTTTCCGAGACTTATACAAACCCAATAAACACTTGGAGTTCGCTTCGGTACTTTTTTCTTTTCGACTTTTGACCACAGCAGCTTCCAATCACTCACAAACTTACTTGTTAGCACTGATTAAATAAAGTTGACTTTAATCATATGAATTTTAATAAATTAAAAATCAGGCCGCATGCGACCTCATCCTGACGACAAAGGTCTAGCTTTCGAGCTAAACTGCGTATTCCCACCCATGGCGATCACCTAATAACATTGAAGGGAGTCGAAAGTTTAAGGGCAGCTTTCTATGTCCTGCAGATGGGAAGTATCCGCGAGGTAGAGAGCCTTCAGTATTGGGCAGTCGGGTTTTTCATTTCCCGCGCAGCAAGCAGAGAGTGTGGTAAGAATTGATGCCATACGTTGAAATTCTTCAATTTTTAAGGTTAAATCATTAATATGAGATTCAACTATACTTTTAACATCTGCACTCTGACGCGAATGATTTCCCCAAAGAGAAAGTAACTCTCCTGCCTGTGACAGAGAAAAACCGAGATCTCGACATCGACGTATAAAATGTAACTTATAAACATCGGCATCTTTGTAGATCCGATAACCAGCCTCTGTTCTGGAGACTGATGGTATTAGCCCAACCTCCTCATAGTAACGAATCATTTTCGCCGAAACTCCCGATAAGCGGGCTGCATCACCAATGTTCATCTTCACCTCCCAAATGATTTTTACTAATACTGTAGTTAGCTTTAAGTAACATAGTTTCGGGTAACATTTATTGAAGGAAATTTCCTAATCCATTGAACCAAGTAACCATTAACCTGTTCCCAAAAATCTCACCAGCCCCCACCTAACTTCAGGTTAAACCTTCCCCTAACCGGAAGGTCAAGAGAAGTCGATAGATTTTTTGTATGATATTAAAATCTTGATCGTTTAGATTTCCCACATGGTTTAATAATAAATAATTCTTAAAGTTCAAAAATAAATGCCGACTTAATTCATCTGACTCCACTGATCATCTAGTGTTCAAAAAATTATCTACCCATTGAACCATTGCTTTAACCAAATCATCATCATATGCGATGTGCTGACCATGGCGCTGTTCTGGCGAGGGCAGCCTCAAGGTGTCATCGTTCATACTGATAGTTGGACCATTGCAGTTTTGAGAGTCAAATTCATTCATTAGAGATCCGATTGCATTTCGAGCTCTATCGAGTGATTTTGCTTCAATGAGTTCAGCAATAGTAAAGAGCACCATAATCATCGCAGCTTCTGGCCACTGTCTAGAATTAAGGCCCATAACTGCCATATACATCCCCTTATTTCTTTTTAATCAGTTTTTCCTCTACAGGACAATCCATTTGCATAATGCGGATTTCAGTTCGCCCCCCCCAGATTATTTAATCTTTGTAGGCGCAGCCGCGCAACAGTCTCCACTAAGGCCATGATCATCTTGATCATGCGATTTCTGGTCATGGTCATGGCCACAACCTTTGTAAGTAGGCTTATCATGATTTAGGTCTTTTTCAACATGCGAATGGTTGCAATCATTATGAACATACAAATGACCATTCGCCTTGTTCAATTCGCCTGATTTCTGAATCTTGCCTCCCACAACCAAGCTTAATTTTTAAATACAACTAGCAGCTTCCTTCCTACTAGAGTTTTACTTTTTTGCGGGACCACTTGCCCAATATGTTTACTATACTGACTACTGAAGACCCTAATCTAACTACAGAGTCAAGTTCAAACGAGGGATATATGAAAATTGGTGAGTTGGCGCGTAAAGCAGGCTGTCCGGTAGAAACGATTCGTTACTACTAGAAAGAAGGTCCACTGCAGGCACCTTTACGAGACATAGGAAATAATTATCGTCACTACGACAAAACCCGTCTTGAAAAACTACTATTCATCCGCCGCTGCCGTTCTCTCGATATGACCCATGAGGAAATTCGCGCTTTGCTGTTAGCAATCAATAATCAGGGTAAAGAATGTGGCCCGATAGATGCAATCATCAACGCCCACCTAATTCACATTCAGCATCGAATCAAAGAATTAGTAGCGTTAGAAGAGCAACGTAAGGAGCTGAATGCTTTTTGTAGCGCTGACCGCAGCATAGATAAATGTTGCATAGTCCAAAAATTGACAGCTGATGAAAGTGATAGCGATCTTTCCTTAACCGCACCAACCAACCATTTAGGGGGGCATTAGTGATGCCACGCGCTTGTTTAAAATGAAAAAAATGTGATGGTGTTAAAACTGCGTAGTCTTACACCATTATGGGCCAATTTAAAGTACTACATTTTGCCGCTCAGCTTATCTCCAGAGCGGCGCTGTACCGCTCCTCCTCGGTTTACGGTGCGGGCTTTGCCCGAAGCATTGGTTAATGTCCTAAGAATAGGACATTCTGACCGCTCATCCCCAGCACAACTCCGGATTAAAACTCGTAGTTTCTCAGTCATTTGACGTATACTTTCCATACGTCGTTCTAAGTCAGCAATGTTCTCCTGAGCCAGGCGTTTAACATCAATGCTCTGGCGAGATTTGTCATTCCATAACGTAAGCAAGCCTTCTATATCTTCCAGAGAGAACCCGAGATCTCGGGCACTACGAATAAAAACCAATCTATGAACATCATTGAGAGCATACTTACGATAACCTGACTCCGTACGCTCGGAGGCAGGGATTAATCCAATTTGCTCGTAATAACGAATCATCTTGGTGGATATTCCTGATTTACGCGATGCTTCTCCGATATTCATAAGCCCACCTTGTTAATGCTCAGCGTTAATGCTCAGCGTCCTCAACCAAAGGAGGCTGGAACCGACGCAGACGCAATGAGTTTCCCAGAACGAACACGCTTGATAGCGCCATCGCCCCTGCTGCAAAAATTGGAGAGAGCAGTATTCCATAAGCTGGGTATAGCAGTCCTGCAGCCACTGGAATCAATGCTGCATTGTAAGCAAATGCCCAAAAGAGATTTTGTCTGATGTTACCGATTGTTGCCTTAGACAATCCAATAGCATTAGGAACTCCCTGCAAGTTTCCTGACATTAAGACAACATCAGCTGACTCCACGGCTATATCTGTTCCTGTACCAATTGCAAGTCCAATATCTGCAACTGCAAGTGCCGGGGCATCGTTTATCCCATCGCCGACAAAAGCAACTTTACCGTAATTTTCTTGCAGTCGACGCACCGCTTCAACTTTGCCTTCAGGTAACACTTCCGCAACCACTTCATCAATATCTAATTGTTTAGCAATAGCCTGAGCTGTATTCGCATTGTCACCGGTAATCATGGCGACCTTGAGACCAAGCTGATGTAATGCCTTTATAGCTACTGGAGTACTTGATTTAATAGGGTCAGCTACAGCAATAATTGCAGCCAACCGACCATCTATAGCAACATAGAGAGGTGATTTCCCCTCATTCCCGAGGCGTTCAGAAATCCGGGAAAAATACGTTACCTCCAATGCTAACTCACGCATAAATCGATCAGCGCCTACTTCTACAAGGCTCCCTTCAACAGTCGCTCGTACTCCCATACCAGTGATTGAATCAAACTCAGTAAGCTCTGGCAGTAAAATGCCGTCTCCTTCTGCCGACTCAACAATAGCGCGAGCAATAGGGTGCTCAGAACGTGATTCAACTGCGGCAACTTTTGCTAATACCTCATTACGTTCAAAACCCTGAGCTAGTTCCAGATCTGTCATGACTGGACGACCTTCAGTCAGAGTTCCGGTTTTGTCTACAGCAACAACTTTGGCATCTTTGAGTAACTGTAGGGCTTCTCCCTTGCGGAATAAAATTCCCATTTCTGCACCACGACCTGTACCAACCATGATAGATGTCGGTGTCGCGAGTCCCATTGCACATGGACATGCAATGATTAGCACTGCCACAGCATTAACCAATGCGAAAGACAGGGCTGGTGATGGACCAAATACTAACCAAATCAGGAATGTAAAAAGTGCTGCCAACATCACAGCTGGAACAAACCACAATGTCACTCTGTCCACAACAGCTTGTATAGGTAACTTTGACCCCTGGGCCTGTTCTACCATCCGTATGATTTGTGACAGCATTGTCTGACCACCAACCGCAGTAGCACGCAACCTCAGTGCTCCTTTCTGGTTCACAGTCCCTCCGACAACTCCACTGCCAACGATTTTTTCCACTGGTATAGGCTCACCAGTTATCATCGATTCATCTATAAAACTGGTACCTTCACTTACCTCTCCATCGACCGGAATCCTTTCTCCCGGGCGAACTTCGATAATGTCTCCAAGCACAACGTCTTTGACAGGAATATCATTCATTACGCCATTACGGAGCACGTGCGCCTCCTTAGCCTGCAAGCCTACTAAGCGTTTGATAGCCTCAGACGTTCTCCCCTTAGCTCTCGCCTCCATAAATCGTCCCAAAAGAATGAGAGCGACAATCACTGCAGCAGCTTCGTAGTACACATTAACGGTACCCTCAGGCAAAAGGTATGGTACAAACGTAGCAACCACAGAATAACCAAAAGCAGCAATAGTCCCGACAGAGACCAGTGAATTCATGTCAGGAGCAAGCCGCGTAAGAGCAGGAATGCCTTTCATGTAGAATCGACGACCTGGAACCACTAAGACTAACAATGTCAATACAAACTGGACGTACCAGCTTTCCTGGATCCCAATGGTATTCATCACCCAGTGTTGCATTCTTGGAATCATGTGAGATCCCATTTCGAGAACAAATACCGGCAGAGCCAGTGCTGTTGCAATAACTAAATCTTTCTTTAATAAAGCCTTCTCTGCGTCCTTTCTTACTTCAGACTCATTACTGACCTGATTTTGGGTATCGATGACACGGGCTTCATAGCCAACTTTTTGAATAGCAGATATGAGATCGTCTATGCCAGCCACTCCGCGAATAGTTGCCCTCTCAGTTGCAAGGTTAACCGTTGCCGCCTTTACACCATCAACCGCTAAGAGTGCCTTTTCAACACGGCCAACACACGAAGCACATGTCATACCTTGCACTGAAAGTTCAACGGATGTTACAGGAACTTCATATCCTACCTTTTCAATTGCTTCGATTAACTTCAGTCGATCAACAGGAGCTTTAAGATGAATATCCGCCAGCTCAGTCGCAAGATTGACACTTGCGTTTACGACGCCTTCAACTTTGTTTAAAGCTGCTTCAACTCGTCCTACACAACTTGCACAGGTCATACCCTCAATAGGTAAGCTAACCCGGGCTTCAGCATTGCTGGAGAGCTGGTTTTTATGAATGCTCATGATGTATTTCTCATTGTTGGTTCAGATATTAAACAGTCTAGGGCTTACCATGATGGGAAGGTCAAGCGTATTATTTTTAACCTCATGAACACAACAAATGAAGCGCCATCATTCCTGATATTCATCCAGCTGTTTGGTAGTGTGTAACTCTAACTCAAAAGAAACGAGCGCCTAAATCTCAAAATATCAGGCTAGTAGCCTGTTTGAATGTGCTCCCTCAAGAAAAGCCCCGCTAACTGCCTTTTGCAGTGGCGGCGCTAGCATTCTTTTCGGTATTCATGGCCGCTGCTTGTAATCAAGCTAAGTGAATGGGAAACCTATTAACTGAAACGCCGTCATGGTAATCGGGGACGGGGTGGGATGACGCCCAAGCCGTCAGAAATCTGGCCGCTTGGGCGTTTTTTATTGTTATAAGGTGCCCAGTAAAACGGCGCTGATTGCTGGAATTGTTGTGCCAATGACTTCTTGAGTGCTAGCAACAACAGGTAAAGTTGCAGACATGACACTTTCAACGACTGTTGGTGTGTTGTAGAGACCCATACCGCCACCAATGCCCAAGGCAAAGGCCATCAAGCTTTGGCGAGCGATACCGCCCACAATACCCACCAGAACCATGGCTCCCGCTACGATCCGTCCCAAAGTACCTTGGGTCCAATCTTTTAGGGTATCCCACACATCGGTGAAAGCATCACCACCGGTGCCTGCAAATGAGGGCTCCGAAATCATTAACGCCATTAAACCAAGCGCACCAATGGTCATTAGGCGCTGAGTCTGAATGCTGCGAACTGCATTTGTCATTCGTTAGTTTCTCCGTAGATACTCAAGTTATCGCGCTTACCATCAGCTCCCGCTGAGGCTGAATCGCTTTGAGTCTGAAGTGGACGTAGCACTGGCGAAACCGTTCGAGGTGCTGACACCCCAATATCCCACCGGCGCGGTTCAATTTCGGTAAACACGTAGCTGGATAAATTCAGATCTCCACGGTCATCCTCCCAAGGCGCAATCCAAATCCGCATTACCCTTGAAGGAATGCGAATAGGTGCAGATTGCTGCGTCTCGGGTAATGCTGGATGGCTCAGCAGTCCTGTCTCTAAATCAGATTGTGAATACCCAGAGGGAGAACCAATTCGAGTCGCCACAGCATCAATCGTCTTGGGTGCAGCGCCATAACTGGTAAGCTCATAGACTTCACGAGCAGATAAACAGCGCACACCGTCAGGCATACCTGGGCATCCATATTCACTACTCCCAAGACCCAATGAACTACAGCCAGACAATAAGGTTGAGCCGACTGCCAATAAAAGTAATCCAGCTTTAGACCACTGTTTTGACTGGTGCTTTGGGTTGTTCTGCATTGATGTCGTCATGGTTAACTCTCCTCTGGATACACATCTTATTGTCTGAAACGGACTTCGATCGGTTAGCAACATGCAGGATTTTTTCATCTTCTTGCACCACCCCCTTGAGAAGTGGCCAACGACAACGAGGCACCACGAGTGACTATGACTTCAATTTTCCTTGCAGCGTCTACCTCTATGACTGGGAACATATTTTCAGCCATGTCCAAATAGAACTTGGCCACTCTATCCAATGCTTTACCTGTGCCTTTAATCGCAGCGCCTTGTAATGCTTCTTGGCTCATGACTTGCTGGTACAGCTGAGTATCACCGGCATTACCCGTCTGAATCGTCGGAACAGGATTTACATCAAATGCGCCAGCCAAGCCCTGAAGGAATCCGGCCATCATCGACTTGGCCACCAGCTGGCCTTGTTTCGACACCAATCGGCCACGAATGCCGGCTTTGCCGTCTTCACCTACAGCATAAGAATCCAGTCGTGTTTCAATGACGCCACCGTCTTCTCTCACACATGAAATGGTCTCGCCTCGCAAATAAGCACGCTCAGAGCTCAAATCACCGTAACCTGCGGCGATCAAGAAACACTCTTTGATATCCGCTCTAAATCGGTTGGGTAAAATGGCTTCCTTTTGAATCCTCAGCAATGCAGGAAAAGGTTCGCGTCTTGCGGACTCGTGAGTAGGTGCATCCAAACCTGTGATCAAAGTACCTGAGATGATGCTGCCCGCCGGTAAATACAAAGGCGGCGCTTCTTGCACAACAACCTCTGGTTCAGCAACCACTTCAGGCTCAATCATACGAATCGTGATTGGCGGCAATGGAACATCCCGTGCTCGTGAACCTTGGCCACTGGCTGGCTGCCGATAGAGCGGATCTGGCAGCGGCGCATTGGCAAAATAGTCGTCTGGGTTAGACGGCAGTGGCTTTTCGTCTTTAGGCAATTCCATGGCAGATAAAGGCACTTCAAAACGGCTATTTGTGCCTTCAACTGCTGCATCACCTCCAGCGCGAACATCATTAAGTTCCGCTCGAAGGCGAACCAACTCCGCATTGACCTCACTTGGTATAGAAGGCGAACCTGGGCTTAGCCGTCCTGAATCGACGTCACGACGCAAGCGCTCAACTTCACGACGTAACTGTTCATTGCGCTCACTGAGTAGTTTTACGTTCGCAGCCAAACTATCGACCCCAACATCACGAGTATTGGTATCCGTAAGAATGTGCCGGATCGTTTCCTGCCGGTTCCGACTGTTCGCGCCATCGTCAGGATTAGGTGAAAACACCATCACCATAAGGATGAGACCACCAGCAATACCTGCAACCGATAGGCCCCGCTTCATGTTCGGGCTCAATTGCTCCCATTGTGCTTTCATCGTTATTCACCTCCTACAAGAAGCGAAGGTCGCTGACTTTCCACCGCTTCTTCACGATGATTGCGAACAACCACATACAACTCAGTCTTTTCGCCCGGCAACAAGATATTGCGAGGCCAGTAGGCGCTTGCCACTATACCTGGTGCATTGCAGGCTATCTCACTGGCTTCTATCGGCTCATCGGCAAAGCTTTCAACCAGTCCTACATAGACGGTGAAGTAATGTCCCGTCACAATTTGCCCCTGTTTAAAACCAAACTTTAAGCCAGGCTGAAAACATTTCGGGCTTGTGTCAGTTTGGCCAGCTAAACGGATGTCATAGCCTTGTGGTAACTCATTTAGTGCAAGGCGTCTGAGTAAATCACGTAAGCTATCGACGTATGGCTGAGCCGTTTCCCAAGTGGCGGCTTTTCGGTTCACGACGCCCTTAATAGGCCACTGCTGACCATCAATAGCTAAGGTGATTTCACGCGGTGGAATACGACGAGGTACTAAGGTGACAGATAATGCGGGAGCTTCCTGACCAGGCGGAGTGATGTAAAGTGAAACCGGTGATTCTTTGTCCGTGGCTACATATACAACATTCCCCTTGATTTGCGTCTGAGCATCACTGGTTGTTCTCACCTGAGGCGATTCAAACGGCGTCACAATCCGATTCAGATGACCAAGTGCTACAGGGATCAGTTCATTAACCCCCGGTGTCATCAGTAGCATTGTTGGCGTATCCGCTGCAACCGAATTGCTTTGAACCGGTGGATTTGCAGTAGCAGACTGCTTCATCACACTGGCTGGTACAATCGGCAATTCCACGTCTGCATAAGAAGCTTGAGATAACAGGACGCCACTCAAGCTCATTGCGATTAAGCTTGGTATCATCCATCGACTAATTTTGGTTCGCATCATTCACCCTCCGGTTTTGCTCTTGGGTCAACTTTTCACGAACTCGCTTCGTTCTAGCTTGCCCCTCATACGTATCCATCCAACTGAGCTTTGGACGGTATTGCTCAATATCGATGTCAAACTCATAGGTGCGAGTTTGGCGCTGTTCATCTCCAGATGGTCCAGAGACCAAGGAATAACCGGTCACAAAGACATGGCCGGTTTCATACTCATACTCCACTTGTCTGGGTTGGAATTTGAGCGTGACTCGGTCTTCCCGGATTTGTCTTGCCTGAATCTCCAGTGCATCGACCACTTGCTGGTACACCGCTGGAGAAAGTAGCGGCTCAATAGCAACCCGGATAAAAGACACATTACCCGGCGTCACGTTGCCCATAAGCTCAGCCAGGTAGAGCCCCCAGGATTCCAAGTAAGGCTGAGTAGCCTGGTTTCGTGACACTTCAGCCGTTTCAGACAAGGTTGGCGGTTGAATGGCTACCACGGTATTGCGAGAAAATGCCGCTACCGCAAGCAGCAAGTTAGATAGCACCAGCACTGCAATCAGGAACCGTTGCCATCGGTTCTCTAATTGCGTGCCTTGCCATGATTTTAAAAACACGTCGAACTTCACGGCAGATAGCTCCTGATAAATGGGTTAGGGATCGTCTTGGCTTTGGTTGGCAACAGTCCGCCCCAGTAGATGGCGTGAAGAATAAAACCATCTGGGCGGCCATCACGAAAACGCCGATAGAGCTTGGTTGTTACCAACCCCAACAGGCATAAAACCAAGGCATTACCGGTAAAAATGCCGATCACTAGCCCCAACAGAATGGGAGCCATCTCATCGGCACTCCAAAGCAGGAAGTGCGGCGGGTCATCGATATAGGATGGAATATTTACAGGTTCCATAGTCACTCCTCGTTGTTTGAATTGAGAAGTGAAGGATGCCTCGGGATTGGCAGCTTCAGTGGTCAGCTAGATGCCGAATTCTTGAAGGTTTTGAGGGTTCTAATCAGACAATACTAACAATTGATCTTTTTGATGCGGTTGATATGATGGGGATATTGGTCGTGTCGAGACCAGCTGCCCACTTTAGCAAACCCGGACGGGACGACATGCATATCAAATTTATTTTTTGCTTAGGTTTTTTCTGCGACCTCGGCAGTGGGCACCGTATTCGCTAATAGGAGAAACTCAATGCAAATTACTAAAATCATTTCCTCTGCCTCGGTTGAACGTTTAAAGCAAAAAGCACGAAAGCTTAAACGTGAAAAATCCATTACACACACTGAAGCACTCGATGAAATTGCAGTATCTGCTGGTTTTAATCATTGGCATCAGGTTGTACAAGCTAATGACGTACTGAAACCATCAGAAGTGGCATTATCTTCTGGATGTGTCATGGCTTTTGATGTCAAAGATGGTATGGATGTCGATACCAGTGATGGGGTTTTAATTAAAGACCACTTATTGGAGATACTTACTGAAAAGCAGCTATTTGAAATTTATGCCAACTCCCCTGATGAGGACGACGAACAAAACAGGCCGCTAAAAGAAACGCTATCGGATTCAGAGCTTCATGAGTATTTTCGAGATGATTGCTCATTCATGTACTTTCGTCTTGCCGAGCCTCATGCAAACAAACCGTTAAAAGAAGTATTGGCTCTTATACGACAGTACTCTTTTTGGATGCCTCAATATATTTGGCTTCAAGGCCACCTTATTGATACTTACCATTTGCCTGCTGAAGACGAGAACGGCAATACCGTAGGCGTAAGGTTTTAGCTCTACAAGATGAGGCCTGATGGGCCTCATATCTTCTTCTGCAAGTGACTTAACGCCAACCCCGCCATCAATGCCAAACCGATGATCAGCGACGGTAACACCACCGGTGGAATAGCCAGTGGGGCGAACAATCCCATAAACAGCAAAATGACACCTGAGCCCAGGATAATCATGCTGTAGCGGTGAATGATAGGGCTCGAAAAATCAAATGTTGTCTTCTTAATCTTCCAGGTCATTAAGCCATCCCACAACGCCGGCAACATGAGAATAAGCGCAAAGGGCAACCAGACCATCAGCAACGCAAATCGAGTGAACACTTGGTACAGCACATCAAAAAATGCCTGAATACGGTCTTCTACCCACACAAACCAAAAGCCTCCCATGTTCTCCATCCCTTTAGAACGAAGTCGCTGTTCTTCAGTGGGGATTAGAAAATCACGCACAGATTGCTCCATCTGCGTATCCACAATCCATGACTGATACCAGCGATGGCTAGTTTGACCAATCCAATAGCTTGTTTGTGCGCCCAATTGGTTTTGGATCATCTGCTTCTCTTTACTGATGACCCGGCCAGTCCAATCACCGGGCACTAACACGCCAATGGCAATAATCTCCAGCATCAGTGCCAGACACAGCAGCCAAACGGACTTATGCTTGCTCATGCCAAACATCCTCTTCTACTCGCGCCAGCATGGCTGCAACGGTTGGCGTCATAATCCGAGCTTTAATCACTTGCTGAAGCCGCTTTGTCGATGTATGGTCACTGACATAACGCACATCAATACGTCCTTCAGCCAAATACGCCATCCGATTTGGACGATTACGAATCCAGGTGTGGAAATACACACCATCCACGGCGGCCCACTCGAAATGGTCAGGATCACGCAGGCGAATCCCCGTTAAAGCACTGGCGGCAGCCCAGGTCAGTGCCTCAATGAAATGCCAAAGGCGTACACTATCATCATCACAACTGACTTCTTCATAACTGCCCAAGCCATTACACAGACACAAATCAAAGATGGAATGGCCATCTAAAGTGAGCGCATCTGTTAAATAGTCCGCCAAACAGTGCACTGAGGCCAAAGCATGAGGCCAGTCGGTTTCAAGTAGTCTTAAGGTTTCCTTGAACTGGGGATTATGTTGCTGCCACTGAGCGAGCATTTCTTTACTGGTAAGTGTTGTCATTTTCAGACAGACAGAATGATGCATACAGACTCCTTATGCTGCCTGTGTAGAGCTGGTTAAAATAGGAATGCGGCCTTTGATCACGCGGCCACCTGAAAGCTTGGCGATGTACTCCAGGTTGGGAAGCTGGCCTAATAACTGCGGTGGAAACATATCGCCTTCTTCCTCCATCAAGCGTTCGCCATGATTGCCGGTAAACAACGCGGGGCTGTCCGAGTTGGACGACATACCTTGAGTTTGCATGATGTACTGCAACCGAGTCTTAGGCAGATTGTCGGTAATGTACTGCTGCGTTTCGGCATCCATCACCCGAAGGGCTATCAAGTTGTTGATGTTACCTAACACCTGGCGAGCCTTAGCTTCACTGCCTGTACGAGCTGCAAAGTCAGCAAAGGTCTGAGTAGCAATTACACAACGCATTTTTGCGCCACGGCCTTTGTTGAGCAGTTGAATGAAGGGATCGTTGACGACTTCAGCCGCCTCATCGATGAAGATATTTACGGGACGATTTTCAACACCATAGTTATAGCGATCACCGGCCACAGCAGTGAGATCGGACAAAAGCAACGAACCAATGGCGCTGCCAACCATGGCGTCAGTTAATGAATCCAAGCCGATATACGCCACTTGGGCATTGTTGATAATACGGCCAGAATCCGTAATTAACCGGCTGTCATCCACATCGTTTGCAATCGGTGATAACAGTGGCCCTAATTCACTTGATGTGAGCATATTGAGCACCGGCATCAGTGAGGCCACCATCTTGGAATAGTGGGTTCTGTCATGCTCAAACATACTCAAAAGTCCTTCCAAATCGGTATTGGCGGCAACGGGCTGAATGCGTTCGTAGTAGAAAAGCAGCATCGCCATGGCTTGTTTAGCCAAGGTATTGGCCTTTTCGGTAAAGCGCTTGATCTCCACACTAAAGTTCGGATACACCTGCTCACCCCAGGCTGTGACGGCTTTTACTACCAAGCCTTCTGGGCCACCTTCCAAGAATCGCCTCAGTGTTTTCAGATCAGGACGTTGTGACGTAAGCAACAGACCTTGCACTATGTTGTTCAATGCCATTTGGCCAAAGGCTTTAAATGGATCAGCACCGGTTTCAGATGGGATTAGTGCCGCAATTCGGCTGGCAATTTCAGTGCCCCGGTTAAAGTTTCTAAGGGGATTAAGCCGTACCGAATGCTCAGGAAAACCCGGATGAAAATACACAAAGCGCTCAGGACTACCGGCGGCAATACAGGCTCGCTGCGCATTATCCTTAAGTTCCTTGTCTCCCTTAGGGTCAATAATAATCACGGCTTCATTACGCAAAATGGCCTGAGTGATCATCGCATCAAAGCATCGGGTTTTTCCGGCACCGGTCGTACCGACAATTAAGGTATGCCCCTCGGTGTGACCAACTGGCTGGTACACATCTTCTTCTTTGGGCTCGACACCATGAATCCAGGTCGAACCCATTTGTTTGCCGTGACCTTGGTTAAGCAAGGTTTGCTTATCCCGCTTTAGGATTTCATAAGCGCGTTGGGCATGGCGTTGGTCCCACTCAAAGCCATAACCTAACCACAATTCATCAGGATGTTTTGCCATTACCTTTTGCAAATGCGACAGCGCCATAAATGCCAATGGTTTGCCTTTTAGCCCCTTCTGCAACTTATAAAGACGGTAAGCCTCAGGCAGGCGATACAACGCCATGCCCGAGGAAATCCCTGTCATCCACCAAAATGGCTCAGGTGGTAGCTCAGTCAGCATTTCTGCGGCAATCGCCCCAGTGGCCCCAACCACCAGCCAACCTGCTGCTGCCATGGCCTCATAGTTCGTGCGCCAGGGCATTTCGTATGCGTTTTCTTTCATTCATGCTCCGCAAAATAACCGTTTGCAATCCACTTAATATCAAATGGATTAACGTTTAGCGTGAGCGGTAAACAGAACCGTTTCCCCCTCATCAAACTGGCATTGGTCACTGGCCGAGATCCCCCGAAGCAGCTGTCCGGCTGGAATGCCATGCTCCTTGGCGACTTGACGTAAGGTTTGAATCGTGACGCGAATACCATCGGCACTATGATCCACGTCTGGGTAATCGCCATCGGTCAGTAAGATGGGCAAATCTTTCACAAAATTAACCATCTGTTGCCGCTGTGCGTGTTTGGGGTCTGTACTTGAGTTCGCATTGGGCGCAATCGGCGTTTGCTTGCGCTCAGCTCTTGTGGCGAGCTCTTTTGCTTGGGCACTGGTTGTCTCAGTTCGACTCGGACGCTGTGAAGCCTCTTTGTTCTGAATTGCTGCCACTGATTCTTCGTCTTGTTTGGAGATGTCTATCAGTGCAGTAAGCCCCTTAGAAATCGATACTTTCAGTAGTAACCCTTGCTCCTGAACGCCATCCTTCGTAGTCACAGTTCTGGCCTTACGTGTCGGGTTTGCGGGATCTAATTCAAGCCAATCTAATTGACTGAGTTCAGCAAGCAGTTTTCGAGGAGCACACCAAGGCCTTACGGCATCGGGATAGCGGATCAGTATCTGTTCACCAACCATAACCAACGCACTGCTGGCCTCTGGGAGCCACGCTAAAGATTCAGGTAGATTCAATGCCTCTGCATCTTGCTGGTTTACGTTATTTGAGATAGCGCCATCATATGAATTGTTAGGCTTTTCATATCCATCACCCGGAACGTTTTCATTTTCCTGAAGGTGATTAACATCACTGGCATGACGAAGTTCATCATCTTGCTCGGACGAGTTTGTCGATGGTGACTCATCCGATTTTCTATGTTCGATTGATGATGACTCTTCAGGCAAGCCTGGCTGCTCACTGGAGCGACTCTGAGGCTCTGCTTGTGTTTGCTTTCTTGCTTCCCATTCAGATTTGCTAAACAGTGTCACACCACTTGGTACATTCGAGCTGAACAATAAATCGGCCTCAGATATATGCAGCATGGGTAGCCAGATTGGCTTGCCGTCTTTGATCAGCACTTCAGGGGCAAGGCTTTCATATCGCTCATTTGAGGCTGATTTTGTGGCCAATCCCCGCTCAATGAGGATGTCCGCAAGGGTATCGGGATCTCTTGGAATGCCAGGTATCTTGTCTTTGGCCAATAGCTCAATGATGTCCTTAGCCGCGCTTTTCCAAACCAGGTAAAGATGGGTTGATTGATTGGATTTTTGTACCCAGACTCTGGCGTCTCGCTGATTAACTAACCACTGAGAACTGGCAAGCAATCGCCTCATGGCATCAAGTAGATAGCGTTCGACTGGGACACCAAGGGCGTTGTCGTCAACGGAAATTCGTTGAGCTTTCAGGTCTCGCTGGACACTGGTTTGGTCAGCTTCAATAACCAATTTAGACAAGACATGCTCGGGATCGGTATTGCCAATTGCCTCCAGCATGGCTTGCAAAATCTCAGGGCCCGGCTGGGTTAACCAGGCGAGCAACTCAGGTGTCATCACCCGGTTTAACACCAGAATTGAAAATTGCTCGTGCCGCTTGCATCGTCCGTCGCGCCAGCGAATGAAATAGCGTTCAATACTGTTATTAGTGGTCCACTGAGATAAGGTTTCTAAAAAAGGATTCCACTGATAGCGTCCATCTTCGTCTGTAATGGACAAGTCTGAAACAGGCTTACCAATATCGTGGAACAAACCGCCAAGAGCAGCCGCAACACGCCACCTTGGTTCCAGCTCTTTTTTCTCAACCGGTGTGCCACTGGCAACAAAGATGATCCCTTCAGCTGCTTGTGCCGCCCAGAAAGCAACTTCCAACGAATGACGTAATAGACCACCTGCACCACTGTGATGATGATGCTCAGAAGCTGGCAACAAATGAACATAAGCAGCCAGATGATCAATGCAGGGCTGAATCAGCCTTTGAAAATCACGCTGATTAAAACCAAGTACCTGGCGCAGTTTGGCAATTAGCTCGTCTTGTGTGGACTGCAAATCCTCGGGTGACGCAGCTGGCAACCCCTTCAGGAATGGCGGATAGCGTGGAATGTCTGTAGAAATTAAATCTACCTTTTTCTCAACATGCTTATTGAACAGCTTGAACATAAGAAAGCCCAAATAAAAACATTATTTGGGCTTTCTTGCTGAGCGGCTATTCAGATAGGTTATAAAAATTTCTAACTATCGCCACTATCACGCCAATTTAGTCACTCTTTGTACTCAAATTCACTCAAAAGGCCATCAACAGTTCTTGATAATGTAATAGCATCATGAGGTAACAAAACGTAATGCCAAGGTTTTCCGCCAACTTTAGCTGCGTTTTCATTCGCATAACTACACCACCTTGTTGCAGCTTTTGCTTTAGCAATTACATCAACATCTTCCAACTCTTTCGCTTTCTTTGGCTCCATTAACAGGAAAAGTGTTTCTGTTTCAACAACAAAATCTGGCTCATAGTTTTGGCCACTTCGGTATTCTATGCGAAACTGTCCTGGGCTTGGTTTCATCCATCTAACAACTGTTCGATCTTGCTCTAGCACCTGAGCTAAACGAAGCTCTCCATCTACTGAATCAAATTTCTGATATGGGTAACAACAGCGGTCAAAACCAGTGAATAGCATCTGCCTTACTTTGTTCTTTTGCCCTGGTGGTATTGGTGCACGGAAGTCTCTAGGTTCCTCATCATTAGCAAAGTTGAAAGTAGTAGGTTTTAACACATCAAAACCTTGAGTCACACTACCAACATAGTCAGTTGGCGTTGTCCACATGTGCTGTTTTATTTGCGACCAAATAAAATCGGCTAAAATACGGCCAGCCGACTTAAGAACTCCCTCTGCATCAACATCGCTCAAATAGCTTTTTAGGTGCGCAACCATTTGACCAGATAGCTTATAAAGCATTCCTGCATGCTCATCGTAATCAATTTCGTCGTGATCCATGAGGTAAAATACCAAATAGTTTTCAAGCCGTGCTTCTGAAACAGCACTTTTCTCCCAGTTAATTGAACTTATTTGACTGGTCTCCAGATTGCTTATGATGATTTCATTAGACTGTGGTTTAAGAGAAATACGTTCCAAACCTGAAAGATCAAAGTCATTAAAACCATAGTTAACATCACGAGTAGGAAGCACCACGATTTTGGGAATGTCTATGGTATATTCTGCAATTTTATGTGTAACGGTTGAAACAATTTCATCTACAGTAGCGGCATCAAATAATTCGACTTGCTCTTTTTCTTGTGCAACAGAGTGGTTATACCCTTCAGTCACCCTGTTTGATCCCTCAGCATTCATAACAAATAATTCTTTCGCGACTTGATGAACACGCTGAGTAATGTGTTTTTTAACGTGCTCCGCTGTCAGTTGCTTACTGCTGTCGAGATTTTTTGCTTCTTGCTGAACTATGGCAACAGTAAGTTCAGCAATCTTCTTCTGCGTTGGGCTATATACTTTGCTTGTTGCATTATCGCTTGAATCAGAGTTATCAATTTGTTTCGAACTTCCTACTTCATAGCTCGCTCGCCCATCCCCTATTGAACTGTTCTCAATGTAAATAGGCTTATTGCCTAAAGCGTAATCCACCATTGAAGGTACGAAAATCTGCTTTGGTTTTTTTTCTGGAATATCATCTTCATCGCTGGAACCTATATAAAGAGTCTTTTTGATGATGGACTCTTTGTCGTTCGCCTGATCGATAATCTCTTGGAATCGGTCGTGCGCAATAATCGTCAACCGATCAACAGCCTCTACATTAGTTCTCTTACCGTAAGGTAAACGAAGCCCTCGACCTATGGTTTGCTCGGTTAAAATTTCAGATGCAGAAGCGCGAAGAGGCACAATAGTATAGAGATTGGTGACATCCCATCCTTCTTTTAGCTTGTTAACATGAATCACTATTTCAGTATCTTTATCATGCTCAACTGCAAGTAATCTCTGAGTCGTCTCCTCTGACTCCTCACCAGTTTGATTGGAGTGAACGGTGATGACTTTCCCTTTATAAGCACCTTCAAAGAAAGAATCATCTTCAATTTTTTTCTTCAATACTTCTGCATGTAACGTATCCTGTGCCACTACAAGCATGAATGGCTTAACTAGCTTAACTCCTGCATTGTTTGCATAACTAGCCAACTCTGTTTTCACATACTCGTGATGGTGAATGCCATCTTCTAATTTAATTTCCTCCAAGCGTTCTAGAGAGTAATCACTAGGTTTAAATTCCTTGCGTGTTGCAACAGCTGGTGTTTTGACATAACCATCATTCAAAGCACTTGCTAATGGATAATGATAAATAATATTTGTAAACTCTTTCGGTTTTGAGCCAACAGTTTTGGGCGTTGCAGTAAGCTCAATACCTAATACAGGCTTCAGATCATTTAATGCTTTTGCACCAGCAGAAGCATAGTATCTGTGTGCCTCATCCATAATAACGACAAGATCAGGCAAATCAGCAAGATAGTTGAAATACGAATCACCGATGTACTCTTGCAATCGCCGCATTTTTGGATCATTAGATTTGTTAGCGCCCACTTTATTGTCTTTCGCGTTTATTTTCGAAACGTTGAAAATATTAATATGTGGCGCTTCTTCGCCTGCAAATAAATCACCTGTCATTGTCGCAGCAACAGCATAGTCTAATCGCACACCGCGGCCATCTTCATAGTCATCACCAGTGATGATGACAGGTGGTGTTTGAACTAACTCCGGAATCCCTTGAAAAACATACTTTGGATTCCCCATAAGGAAATCTTTTTTCAGCTTCTCATAAATCGTCAAGTTAGGCGCAAGCACAAAAAAATGTCTACTACGGCCAGTCAAATACAACCAAGCGATCATTGCTCCCATCAGACGTGTTTTGCCCACACCTGTTGCAAGAGCAAAACAGAGCGAAGGGAAGTCGCGTTCAAACATTTTCATTGATGGGTATTGCGGTTTCAAAACCTCAATCCAACGATTCAAATCTGGATCTTTGCTCAATTCCATTTGTTCAAGAACATCACACAAAATGTATAGTGATTTTTCTTGTGGATTTCGAAGAGAGAGGCGAGCGCTAATTTGATTAACTAATTTTTGGTTATTGCTCATTGACTATGCTCCCTCTTCATCATCGTAAAGTTCAATATCTTCCTCAGCTAAAACATTCAATGTAAAGCTGTAATCGTCGTTGTCCCACTCGCATTTATTCAAAATTGATTGTGGGATTTTCTTAATCGTTAAGTTCGGGAACTCCGTTCCTTCACTCATAAACGCTTTGCAGCAAATCAAGAGCGTTCGATCTTCACCAACATCTTCGCTAATACGCTTGAGCTGGTCATACGCCAACGAGCCTGTGGTTACATAGATGAAATCAGTCTCGGTGCTGTAACCGTGATTCCAGAATTGAGTTTCACTAGGAGCGTAAGTAAAGCCCATGTGTTTACACATGGCAGCTGATAGCATTTCTGCATTGTATTCTTTATTGATAACCCAGTTACCCCATTCATCTTTTTGCAGAAGAGATGGAGCAAGACGTAAATAACGGAAACCACCACCACCTTGCCAGTTGACTGAATTGGATATACCGTCTTTATCTGTACCTAAAATAACTCGTTTCATACGGGGTTGAACATGTGTAAACGCCTGCTCGCCGAGCTCGATTGTAATCCAGCGACGCTTCATTTTATGAGCTACCGCAGCCGTAGAACCAGAACCAGCAAATGAATCTAAAATTAGATCACCCTCTCTCGAACTCAATTCTAAAATTCTTCTAATTAGCGCTTCTGGCTTTTTTCCTTTAGGGAAAGTAACTCCACCTTCTTTATGAAGATTGTTCGAAAGTAAATCATCCCAACTATTTGACAATGCCTCTCCGGTAATATTGCGTCCATCAATTTTTTTTGTTTTGCTTGAATAGAAAAGTAATTGCTCTCCGTTCATGAAGTAATAGTCACTTTTTCCCTCTCGCTCAGCACGAAATACACCATCGCTTTCAACGGACAGCCTTAAAGCCTCTCTTGCCGCTTCATTTACGTCCTTTTCTTTTACTCGTGCTGTACGAACAACTCTTTCTGGCTCTTGCAAAACAAAAGCTTCAAGTTCTTTCTCGAGGGAGACTCCAAAAGTCTTTTTAAGCTCTCTCGAAGTAATGCCATGTTTTTGAGCGAACACCGTATTAACATTTTCCAGCTTCCAGCTACTGAAATGCTCATCATAATTGACAATATATTTACTGTAGCGACTATCCCGTTTAGTCTCTTTGTAGCATTTTTTTGAGAACCAATGCTTTCTGTCCTTGGCATACCATATAATATAGTTAGTTGTCGTAACTAACCCTGGATTCTGTGCTTTGGGGCCCGAAACAGAACTTTGCTTAAAAGAAATTATTGACCGACGGTTTTCACGTCCAAAGATTTCATCACAAAGGACCAACAAATAGCCAAGTTCATTATCATCTATATGAACAAATAGACTTCCTTCTTTTTTCAGCAAAGTATGAAGAATTTCTAGTCGTTGCTTCATTAGACTAAGCCAGATTGAATGCTCTACGCCGTCGTCATAGTTTTCGAAAGCTTCACCAGTATTAAAAGGAGGATCAATATATATACATTGCACTTGACCTGTATAATCTTGCTCTAATGCTTTTAAGGCTAACAGGTTGTCACTATGGATTAGCAAATTATCATTGAAAACACCTTCTTTCTGCTCCCCCAGACAAGAGAGTTCTTCATCTTCAAGAAAAATCCGCGGCTCCAAACGAGGTCGTTTTTCTTTACCAATCCAAGTAAGTTCTAGTTTTTGTTTATTGGTCATCTTCGTCATCCAATTCGTATTCTTCAGGCTCAGCGAGTACATTCAAAGTAAAACTGTAATCGTCGTTGTCCCACTCGCATTTATTCAAGATTGATTGTGGGATTTTCTTAATCGTTAAGTTCGGGAACTCCGCTCCTTCACTCATAAACGCTTTGCAGCAAATCAGGAGCGTTCGATCTTCACCAACGTCTTCGCTAATACGCTTGAGCTGGTCATACGCCAACGAGCCTGTGGTTACATAGATGAAATCAGTCTCGGTGCTGTAACCGTGATTCCAGAATTGAGTTTCACTAGGAGCGTAAGTAAAGCCCATGTGTTTACACATGGCAGCTGATAGCATTTCTGCATTGTATTCTTTATTGATAACCCAGTTACCCCATTCATCTTTTTGCAGAAGAGATGGAGCAAGACGTAAATAACGGAAACCACCACCACCTTGCCAGTTAACTGCTTTAGATATGCCACCTTGGTCTTCACCATCAATGACTTTCTTGAGGCGAGGAACGATGTGCGTGTCGCAATGCTCACCCAACTCAACCATGATCCAACGACGCCCCATTTTTTGAGCAACTGCACCTGTAGTGCCTGAACCCGCAAATGAATCTAGAACCAGATCTCCAGGGTTGGTAGCGATGGTTAATATACGCTGAATTAAACGCTCGGGCTTTGGCGTATCGAACACGTCTTTACGCCCAAACAACTGAATGATTTCCTTTTTTGCTTCGTCTGTATGGCCTACGTCCTCATGTGGCCACCAATTATGAGGCGTCATACCATCACGAACTTCAGATAGAAACAACTTTACAGCAGGTGTAGTATTCGTACCATTAATGCCCCACCAGATGCGCTTTTCTTCTATGTGTTTTCGGTGAGTTTCTCGATCATACTTCCAAGCTTTTTTCGTATTCTTAATCACTTCACCGGTATTAGGATTTGTAATGTCATAACACAAATTAGGGCGCTTTTCAGGGGTTGCTTGGTTCAGGTAATCTACTGACTTCCAAGGTCCTCTCGGATCATTATCTGGATTTTTATATCTAGCAACAGAATCCTCCGTACGAGGAAGCAAGTTGTTAACAAATTTATCGGATTTTCTATAAACAAGAATTCTGTCACAGATTGAGGCTATGCCTTTAAAATTGTTACTTACACTATATTTTCGCTGCCAAGTAATATCAGTAACAAAGTTTGCTCTTCCAAATATCTCATCACACATAACTTTTAAATAGTGAGACTCATTGTCATCAATTGTGATCCACAACGAACCATCTTCAGACAAAAGCTGATGGAGTAACACCAATCTATCTCTCATCAATGTAAGCCACATTGAGTGCTCTAATCCATCATCATAATGTGAAAAAGCACTCCCTGTATTATAGGGGGGGTCAATTACTATACATTTAACTTTACTTGTGTAATCTTGCTCTAATGCTTTGAGAGCCAATAAGTTATCAGATTTAATCAGTAAATTGCTAAACTCCTGTTCGCTGTCCTGGCCAATGTCTACTGAAACATTGAAATAAGAGTATTCTTTACTTTCCAAGAAAATGCGAGGCTCGAGTCTTGGCAACTTGTCCTTACCAATCCAGCTGAGTTCCAACTTGTTATTTTTAATGTTATTCATCTCACAAACCTTAATAGTGGATCGTTTAATAACCATCCATTGCAAATTATTTTTCCAGCATCTCACGAGCAATAGCATTCAAAAAGTCTTGGGTTTGAAGTCCATCTTTTATTAACACAACTCTAAAATTCGTCTTACCCTGCTTCAAAGTCTCACCCTTTTCATCCCAAGCTTTACTGCTAGACATTATTTCAGTAGTAGCTCCACCTAAAATATATAGATCTACCTCTCCATCTTCAAAAAGCCTTAAGCCATCGGAACGATCGTAAGTTTTCATTGGTGGCATATTATTTTGATGATCTTTTTGGTAGTCTCGGTAATTCTTCAAGTGAAACATTGGACGTATATAGAACTCCTTTTCAGACTCTGTTTTGCCTTTAGACTGAGACTGGTATGGCCCCAATATATGCCAATCGTTAATAACCCCAACTAGGCTCTTTTGCACACATAAGGAAGAGCGAACCTCCACTATAGACTCTGCACCACCAGTTTTTATTTTAATGTCGTATAAATCATGCTCTTGGAAATCGTCTGTTCGAACTTGGTCATAACTTTCTACTGTTATTGGCAAATTATGCTTTTCAAAGAACTTTCTCAATAAGTAGCTACATGAAATATCAGCCAAAGCACCCAGAAAGTTTTGGCTGAATCTTTCTTGTTGGCTTCTTGGAGACCCACTTGGATCTCCATGAGCCACTTTAGGGGCTTTTCTGAATGCTCGATGCTTTGCTAGCTCAATTAATTCCGGTTCATCTAAAACTTCCACTTTGTAGAAGTTCCAACCGTTTATTGCGGGCATAAGAGTGAATTTCATGATCAATTCACGCTCCATGTTGCTTCAAAAATGAGCTCTAAACGAGTATCCAGTTTCAACCTAGCCTCAATTTCTTCTAGCAAGCGGTCTTCCTCTTGCTCAATTAACTTTTTCTCTTCATGGTAATTGAGCATCACTTGATCCCTTTCCCGTTCAAGAGACTTTAATGCTCGCTTTGCCGCCATTTTCTCTTGCAGTGTACCAAGTTGCCGAGATGCTTTTCTTGCCTGCTTTATTTCCAGGTCTAACTGCTTAATACGGATATCTAAGGCAATTCTCTTATCTTCCGCCCAGCGTTCTAACTTCTCAACTTCTTCCGCATAATACCGTTCATTGTCTTGCTCAACTTCACTGATGAACACCTGAAGCTGGAGACTGGTATCACCATCCAGTCCAACATAAGAATCAAGTAGTTGAGGTTTACCTTGAAGCGAAATTGGCAATTGCAGGATGCGTTCTACAGTTTCAGGATGAACAATCTCACCAGTATCGGTAATCGCTGCGAGAATTAGTCGCTCACGTTTTTCTTCACTAGAACCAATACTCACTTTTGTTACGCGCAACATACCCTTTTTGGAAACTAAATTTCTTACATCAGCCCAGTGGGTGTCTTCAGGCGTATATACGAAAGCCAAATGGGTGCTTTCAAGTTTATCAACCTTGTAACGCTCTAATAACTCCAGGCCCAAGCCCTCTGATACACGAAACAGATTGTGATCATGTTGCACTGCATGATGCCAATCCAAAGAGTAGAACGAGTCTCCCACGGAAAAGCCATGTTCTGTCACGGTAAAAGAGCTATCTGACGCAAACACCATTCTCGCCAGTAACAGTAATTTCTTCTGATAATGGGATAACTGAGCCGTCACTCTATTACGGCGAGTATTCAAACGGTCAACAACATCTGCGTCAAAGTTTTCCAACAGAGAACGCCGCGTCTCATTCACCTTTACTTCGAGCTGTTCTTTTAACTGCTCTTGTAACTGGTTAAATTCGTGCTCAATTTGGTCATCACTTCTACAGCTCTGATAAATGTCATGGATTCTCCGTTCAATATCCACACCTGACTCGATTGAACCTAGAATCTCATCTGACGCACCAAAAACCCCTTCAAACAACTGAAACTTTTGGCTCAGTAACTCAAAGACACGCTCGTCGGCCCGATTACCCTTGTTGATAAAGTTAACCACTACAACATCATGCTTTTGGCCATAGCGGTGGATACGCCCAATACGCTGTTCAACACGTTGTGGGTTCCATGGCAAGTCGTAATTCACGAGTAGCGAACAAAATTGTAAGTTAATACCTTCTGCGCCAGCCTCGGTACAGATCATCAAAGTAGCTTCATCTTTGAATTTATCGACCAAAGCCGCCTTCATATCCGCAGTTTTGGAGCCTGATATCCTTGTTGAACCGTGGTGTTTTTCTAGCCACTCTTTGTAAATAGCTTTCGAGGCAGCATCATTGTTGCTTCCATTGAGCAAGACAATCTGCCCACTATATCCATTGCTTGTGAGCAGCTCAGCTAACCAGGTTTGAGTTCTGACGGATTCAGTGAAAACAACCGCTTTCCTACTTCCGCCTAACTCACTCGTCTTATCAAATGCTCTTGTCAACACACGAAGTAAAGCCTCAGCTTTGGCGTTACCGCTGATTTTTGCTGCGAGCTCTTTAAATGAACGTAGCAACTCAATTTCAGCACTTAATGCTACTGGATCGATATCTTCGTCTTCTATTGCATCTTCATCTTGATAATCATTCAAGCAGTCAAGATCTTGCAAAGCCTCGATGAGAGGTAGCTTTTGCTCTAACCGATTGATCATGGTTTCAAGTGTACCAAGTACAGCATAGGAGGATGACGCAAGTATTTTGCGGATAACAAGTGTGACTAAATGCCTTGCACCTGATTTGATAGAGAGAAGATCCTCTCTCTGCAAGTACTCAGATACTTCTGTATAAAGCTGTTCTTCTTCTGCTGAGGGACGAAAGTCTTCAGTCATTGAATAACGACGAGTGAAACTAATGCCGCCTTCTTCTTGCACTTGTCGACGTAGCGTACGATTGCAAACTTTGCTCAATCTTGCACGTAATAGGGCTAGCTCAATTTCATCCAAATTTTGTCGGCCATATCGGGCTTTAAATGAATTCAAATCACCAAAAAAGTGAGGATCTAGAATAGAAACCAACCCATAAAGCTCTAATATACTGTTTTGCAAAGGGGTAGCAGAGAGCATTACTTTTTTTCGTCCTTGCAATGCAAGCTCTAATTTTTTCGCGGTTTTTGCACCATCAGTTTTGTAGATATTTCGAAGTTTATGCGCTTCATCTAGGACGACAAGATCCCAAGAAACCCGTGCTAACTCAACTTCTTTCCTAGCTGCAAATTCATAGGAGCAGATACATATTGCTGGCTTTCCTGTGCTAACTTCCACTTCAAAAGGATTAGCGATACCACTTTTTATCGCGGCGTTAAAAGTTGTTGCTTCAAGAATTGCAGACGGTAAGGAAAATTTTTCTTCTAATTCTTGGCTCCACTGCTTTCTTAAAGTAGCAGGTACAATCAATAAGAGCTTTCGTTTACGTTCTGCCCATTTCTGAGCTAGAACCAGACTAGCTTCTATCGTTTTACCTAATCCAACCTCGTCGGCTAAGATAACTCCACTAGACAGCGGTGATGATAAGGCAAACAGTGCAGCCTCAACCTGATGTGGGTTCATATCAACTTTGGAATTAGCAATAGTTTGAGTCATTGACTCTTCTGCTTTTCCAGAGAGCGTTAGAGTGTGAGCTAACCAAGCTTTTTGGTGCGATGAATAATTCAATTTAGCACTTCCATTTTTTTAATTCTGACTAGTTCTATAGCCGGGAAGTAATGCATCATTTTTTACTCCATACAGCGCCTGCCCATTCCTTAACCAAAGTTGATACTCAGGACCAATTAATGAGTAATTATTAGAACAATCTACATTCCAAAGACGAAGCAAATACCCAGCGGTTGCGGCTCTAATCTCAACCTTTAGAACGCCACCCGTCATACCATAATCCAGTTCAATCGCTTCGCTGTGCTTAATACGAGGATGCGGCACTAACTCTAGCTCTACAAAGCGATTCCATTGCCGATCTTGGGTTTCGAGCTCCGTTTCAGACAAAGTGGAATCTTCAAGCACAACCGCTGCTTTAATTCGGGTCAGCACAAAGTCACGGAACTCAGCATGCTTGCGGTCAAAACCACGAACATGCCAACGCAGGCCATTGTCCACCAGCGTATGCGGCACAATTTCACGCGTGGTTTCACCGCTCGATAACGACACATAGGTGATACACAAGGCTTTGCCTTTGTGTATGGCTTCGGTGACTTTCGCCACTATAGATAGGCTTGGCTTGTTTAAGTGATAAGGCGCTTCACAAGCCAGAGGCGGTTTTACCTTTCCAGTAAAGCCATCACCGTACCCTTGGCTAATCGTCGCCAGCGTTCTCACAACGTCATAGTCGAACAAGGGTTCAAATGCTTCACCACGCTTATGCAACTTGAGCTTTTGGTCATACTCAATGTTGCCTGGTGCAAGCTCTCGGTACATGGTGAAGTCTTTCGTTGCTTGTGCGGCCGCTATGCTGAAGCGATCGACTAAATCTGCCCGTACCGCTTCTCCCTTAAACAATAAGGTGAAATCGATGTGGGCAATGCGATCCCGGGTTGCTTGTGGCAACTGCGCTATCTGCGAAAGCCTATCTGGCTTCGCCACTACTGTTTGTTTCAGACCATCATTTGTCATGCGTCTTGTTTATCCAATTCAACCAGATTCTTAAAACTCTGTTTATAAAATACGGTCAGGCATCGCTTAATCACATTGAACGGCATGGCACAAAGCTGCTCTTTATCCGCAATGACTAATCAATCTCTACTGGTTGAAGCTGGACAGATGGCCATAAAACACTGAATAGGCTTCAACCTAATTAATTTTATTAGGTATCATCCTATCACAAATTATTTTGTAGGGAAGACTAAGCGGCAACTTTTTGATCTGGATTGCAATTGCCGCTCAGATATGGGCGTAAAGACATTGTTTTATGCCATTGCTGATAGTCATGATCAATGCGCTACCCGAACCAGTGACACCACGATGTTACTGCTTTGAGACTTTTCTTTTTCTGAGTCTGTGGACATCAGGGCTCGTTGCTCACTCTCCCGAATGCGCCTGGCAACTTCTGCCTGGGCTGGTAGCAATGGCAGCATCCCTTCAGCAATCGCGTCTGGGGCAGACTCTTGACCACAGGACATCAAATGCTTCCATGGATCTTTAAGAAAGCACTCGAACGTGATGCCAAATTCAATGATGCGGGCAGAGACGAAGATTTCGCCCCAGTATTCAATGTAGGTGTCGTGGTACATGGAAAGATTCCTCTTGTTGGTTAAACCATGAGTTCACTTTCCATTTTCCAGAGGTTTTCAAATATGCAAGGGGCTATGACAAAGCTTTAAATCGATTGCGGGCATCTTTGTAGTCATAGTGGGCATGTTCTGAGCCACGATGATACAAATCATCCAGGTAAGTTTGTTCCTGCGGCAACTCGTCTTCGCTGATTTCGCGCCACCAATGCTTGTTGGCACCTTTAACGCCGTCATGCCAACGGTAACCACGTTCTTTTAAATAGTCCTTTACGTCAAACGGCGCACCAAACGCACGAACTAACACAGTTCGCCTGTCTGCTTCAGACAACAAGTTTGCAACGGACTCGGGCAACAAATGGAACAACCAGGCCATCGCCAAACAATCGGTTGCGGCTCGGTGTCCTTCATAAAACCAACCTAAGCGAAGCAGCAGGTACTCAAGCTTTCGACTTTCAAAACCCAGCGCCTTCCAATCTATGCCACTGGCTGAACAGGCCCAAGATAGATGGACTAATGCAGCAAACCGCTTTTCAAAGAAAGGACGATCAAACTGTGCATTGTGTGCAACCACCAGCGGATCATCGGATAACCAACTCGCTACCAGTGAATCATCAATGCGCTGGCCTTGCACCATATCATCGGTGATACCGGTTAACTCGGTGATCAGCTCGGGGATTGGCTTGCCGGGATCTTCATACAGGCTGATCACATCAACAATCGACACAATCCGCATAGCTGATGGGCTGTAAAGCACCTTAACCATACCAAGCTCAATAATGGACTCGTCATCGGCAGACAGTCCGGTTGTCTCTGTATCGAGCAGCACCATTGGCTGTTCATCACCGACCACAGGAGAAAGTTCAAGTGGCCAGGACTGCGGTTCACGCGTTAATGGAATGCGCTCCAGCAATCTAAAATCTTCTGGTCTTTCTGGGATCTCCGCGAGGCGCTCTAGCGGAAATGGCGCAGGGGCTCTTGTCATTGATGGTTCCTCTTCAATTCTATTGTTCGCTTTGGGTTATTTCACTGTGCCACAGGTTGTACAAAATGCACCTTGGATACCTCAGCGTTTTTTTTAATCTTTTTACTGGGTGAACCCATGTATAAAGGCTTTGGCTAAGCCTTTCAGAAAGCCTTAGCTAAACCGTTTAGGTAACCCTTACCAATACCCTTTACGTATGGCTTAGCCAACCCCTTTTCAAACGGTTGAAAAAGGCTTGAACTGAGTTCGACTGAGCATTTTAAAGATGCTCCTTACTTCGTTTTAAGCCTGTAAATTCAATACGAAGCAGAATTTTACTAACTGTTTTTAAACCCTTTGCAAAGGGTTCAACAAGCCTTGTCTGACGGTTACTTGACCCATGCGTTAACCAGTAGCAGTAACAGGATCAGTAACAGAAACAAGAGCAGTAGGCAGAAGCAGTATTGTCCAAGCCTTGCAGGCTTTGACGAGGACGAGCGATCCCCCACATCTAGTTTTTCATCACAAAAAATAAATCACCGACAACACAGCGTCTTACTCGAACAACTACAGTTTTACCTACAATTTTACTTGTAGAAATCAGCATAGCATTAGATACTGTATAAACAAACAGTACCAATTGTAATTTTTCGAGGTTCGTCATGAGTGTCTCGCTGATAGGCCGTAGCGGCGCACTTGCCTTCATCAAAGCCAAGCGCCTTCGTATTCCATTGTTCATGGAACGTGTTTCTGCTGGTTTTCCCTCACCAGCGCAGGATTATGTTGAGCAAACGCTCGACCTCAACGAGCTGTGCATCAAGCGACCGGCTGCAACGTTCTTTGTGCGTGTTGAAGGTGATTCAATGATTGATGCTGGGATTCACCCAGATGATATCCTGGTGGTTGATCGCTCTGTCCAAGCAGAACACGGTGACATTGTCATCGCTGGTATCCATGGTGAACTCACGGTAAAGGAGCTTCAACTAAGGCCGTGCGTCATGCTGCTCCCAAGAAACCAGGTGTATGAGCCCATTCATATTCCTGAAGGGACAGAGTTAGAGATATTTGGTGTGGTCACCAATGTGGTGCGAAACATGCGCCGTAAGTCGTGACTATCCCATGCCAGTATTTGCCTTGGTGGACTGCAACAACTTTTACGCCAGTTGTGAGAAGCTGTTTCGTCCTGATTTAAAAGATACGCCGGTTGTGGTGCTGTCCAACAATGACGGCTGCGTGGTTGCACGGTCGCGTGAAGCTAAGTTACTCGGTATTAAAATGGGCGTACCCGTCTTTCAAATCAAAGCTGAAATGCAGCGTCATGGTATTTTGGCATTCTCGTCCAATTACGCGCTGTACGCAGATTTGAGCAGTCGAGTGATGCGCACTTTGGAGGAGATGGCACCACGAGTAGAGGTTTACTCCATTGACGAAGCGTTTTTGGATTTAACCGGTATTGAGTCGGCCATATCCCTTGTCGAGTTCGGACAACAAGTGCGAGAGCGCATAGGCCACTGGATTGGGATCACCGTTTGTGTAGGCATTGCACCGACTAAAACACTCGCCAAGCTGGCTAACCATGCCGCCAAAAAGTATCCGGCCACTCAGGGGGTTGTAGACCTGACCAATCCAGATCGGCAACGTCGATTGCTCGCATTAGTCCCGGTTGATGATGTTTGGGGCGTTGGTAAACGGCTTTCTAAGCGGTTAAATACGTTGGGTATCACCACAGCCTTAGACCTCGCCAATGCCTCTCCTAGAGCCATCAGAGACCAGTTTTCAGTAGTTTTAGAGAGAACCGTCAGAGAGCTCAATGGTGAGTCGTGCATTGAACTTGAAGAGATCCCGCCAACTAAGAAGCAAATCGTCTGTAGCCGTTCATTTGGCGTAAAAGTAACGCAATTTGAATTGTTACGTGAGGCCGTATGCGAATACGCAACCCGCGCCACTGAGAAGCTACGCAAAGAACAGCAGCAAGCCAAAGTGATGACCGTGTTCATACGTACCAGCCCCTTTAAGGACAACGAGCCGCAATACAGCAATTCCGCATCGGGCGAGTTGTTGATCCCCAGTTGCGATACGCGTGATTTTATCGAGCTGGCCAATCACTTACTCAAGCGGATTTGGAAGAATGGTTTTCGTTACGCCAAAGCGGGCGTCATGCTGTCTGACTTTTACGATCCTGGCATGTTTCAACCAGGACTATTCGATGACATATCGACCCGCTCTAATAGCCAACAGTTAATGTCTGTATTGGACACAATTAACCAAAGCGGTGCCGGAAAGGTTTTCTTTGCTGGACAAGGTACGAAGAAAGATTGGTCGATGAAGCGAGAGCATTTGTCTCCCGCTTATACAACACGCTGGGACCAGTTACCGCGAGTGAAATAGCGCAGTTGACTCAATACGCATTCACTCTGCGACGCAGCATGTTGAGCTTATCAACCTGGCGTCGAACATCACTGAAGAATTCTTCTTTCTCCATAGCCAGCGCTAACTCCCATTCTTTGGCTAGACCTTGGCAGTCCAAAAATGAGTATCTCAGCTTCGTCTTTGAAATACGCAGTCCCTTGCTAAAGACCACGCGCTTGCCTCGTTGACCGTGAAAACTGTTGATGTACCACTCTATGCCAAAGCCATACTTAAAGTCTCTGATACGGACACCAAGCAGCCCCCAGTCTTTAAAGGGCTCATTCTCTCGAACCTTGTAATGGGTAACCCAAAAGTCATCAACTTCAGCTCGTGCCAGCGCTTTTAGCCTGTCCGTTTCTTGCTGAAGTAAATCTGATACCTCTGCTTTCCATTGTTCATTGACGATTTCTACCAAACCAATTTCCCCATCCAATTAACCCCAAAAGCCAAAACCACTATCCGTTTGGCTTTTGGATCGAAACGCCAAACGTAAAACTGCCGTAACAATCACTGTTTGGCGTCTCAATATAAATCAACTCGCGCAATCCCATACCTGACAAGGGATACAGGCCGATTTCATATAGAAAAGCCTGAAAAGACGGATCGCCATGAAGATACAAACCGTTTGGCAAGTTCAGGCCAGAATGCAAACGACGTTTGGCGTCTCGATTTTTTTGGCTAGGTCATCCGCCGCCAAACAGAGCCTATTCTCATACTTTTGCGAAAATGCAATAGGTAGATAGATGAAAGGATTTGTCACCTTTCTGCCCACCGCCAGTGCACCGAATCCTGATAATGACATTTGAGTGAACCGCCAGAGCACTTGGAAATGCCCAAGCGTGGCCAGTGCGGTTGATTGAAAACCGTTAGAGCACTTTGAGTGCACAGGAGATAAGTATGTTTGTATTAGGCGTAGATATCGGTTACTCAAACCTGAAGCTGGCCATTGGCCAATCAGGCAGTGAACCGAAAACCATTATTCTGCCTGCGGGTGCCGGTCCTGCGGATCGTATGCCGGAGCGTATCGGTGGAGGCGATGATGAAACTTGTTTGTATGTGTCAGTCGATAATGAGCGTTGGGCCGCTGGTGTTCCTGCTGGACGCCTTCAAGGCTGGGAACGAGAGCTTCACCCGGAATATCCCACCACAAAAACCTATAAGGCACTTTTTCATGCCGCCTTGTTAATGGCTGAAACAGAATCCATCGATTTGGTTGTTACTGGATTACCGGTTTCCCAGTTTCATGAACCACAACGTAAGTCTGACCTTGTGCAGCGTTTAAAAGGTGTCCATCAAGTGACGCCTAAGCGCAGCATCACCGTTCATGACGTCAAAGTGCTGCCGCAGCCTGCCGGTGCCTATATGGATCTGGTTCAAACAGGTGGTGATTTGGGCTTGATTGAAGAAGGTCGCGTAGTCGTCATAGATCCGGGCTTCTTCTCTGTTGATTGGGTTGCCCTTGAGGCCGGAGAAATTCGCTACAGCTCATCAGGAACCAGTCTTCAGGCAATGTCCGTGCTACTGGAAACGATTGATAAGCTGATTTCGGAAGATCACGGTGCTAAAGTAGGTATGGATCGACTTGAAAAAGCCATGAGAACCGGCGACTTGCAGGTTCTGCTGTTTGGAGAAAAAGTCGATATTTCACCTTATCTAAATGCTGCCATGAAAAAGGTAGCGCCTGTTGCTCTTACAGCCATGCGCCAATCCATGCGTGACGAAAGCATCAATGCGGACTTGGTATTGATCGCCGGAGGTGGAGCCATGACTTATAAGGAAGCGGCCAAGGAGATTTTTTCACGAAGCAAGATCATCGTGCCGGAACAGTCTGTTTTAGCGAACGTCCGAGGCTTCTGGTTTTATGGGGCCTGATCATGAGAGTTGTCGTCAACATTCCCCCAGGGAGCCACCCTGAACTGCTTAAAGAATTAGAAAAGACGCCACCACGGGAACGCGCTGAGCGTCTGCGGATGCTGGCCACCTTTGGGTTAATTCACATGAGCCAACCCAACTTATCCACGATATCTGTACCGGTGGATGGCATTGCACCAGATGGTGAAGTGACTTCTATGAGTACAGCGCCAGAACCCAAAGAAGAATCACGTAAACAATCATTAAAATCAAAACTTCGGTTTGACTAATTAGGCGGGTATTTATGAAGTTGTCAGATGCAAAATGCAGAAATATCAAACCTACCGAAAAAATACAAAAATTAACCGATGGCGCAGGTCTGTATTTAGAAGTTAAACCATCAGGAGCAAAAAAATGGCGTTACCGGTATCGCATTGCTGGAAAAGAAACAATTTTTACAATTGGTGATTATCCTACAATTAGCCTTAGTGAAGCCAGAATTAAGCGCCAAGAGGCGACTGAACTAGTAAAAGAAGGTAAACATCCAACGACAATCAGACAGTCTCGAAAGGTTAAAAACGAATGGGAAAGCGTTAATACCTTTCAAGCGTTGGCTCATGAGTGGATAGAAAAGAATAAGTCCAAGTGGTCCGAAAACTACAAGCGCCAGATTGAAATCAATTTACGGCGTTATGTGTTTCCGTCAATTGGCAAGTTGCCAATCAAGTCTGTTGAATCTGCCCATATTTTGGTAATTGTCCAAAAAATAGAGAAACAAGGTGTTGATAAAAGAAAAGGTAAGAAAGGATCACCGTCAATTGCATTGCTTGTAAAGCAATGGTGCGGAGCAATTTTCCGGTATGCAGTAGTAACATTAAGGGCTGAATACGATCCAGCAGCCCCCATTCAAGGAGCTATTACAAGACCAAGAGTCAGGCATCACCCTCATTTAGAAGGCCCAGAACTAAGCGGTTTTATGAGAGCGTTAAACGCCTATGAAGAACGAGGAATGCGACAAACCATAATTGCATTGAGGTTACTACTGCTTACCTTTGTTCGAAACGGCGAGCTACGTCTTGCAATTTGGGATGAGTTTGACCTAGAAAATGCGATATGGCGAATTCCTGGCGAACGTATGAAAATGCGGGAGCCCCATGTCGTACCATTATCCAAACAAGCCATGCAACTTTTAAGAGAGCTTAAAACTTTTACAGGGCCATTTGGTTTTATTTTTCCAAATCGCTCTACTGCAAATACGGCGATGAGCAACACCACGATAAATAGAGCCATAGAGTACATGGGCTATAAAGCCCGTATTACTTCGCATGGATTCAGGGGTACGGCATCAACAGTGCTTCATGAGCACGAATGGCCACACGAAATTATTGAGAGGCAACTCGCGCATGCCGAACGAAATTCTGTAGTAAAAGCTTATAACCATGCTCAGCATCTATCTAAGCGCAGAGAGATGATGCAATGGTGGGCGGATTATTTGGATGAAATCGAATCTAAGGCACTGGAGGTTGATTGATTAAGTGATGAATTTTTGCATCTTGCTGACCCGCACTGGTTCTCCTCACACTTCATAATACTCCTGAATTAAACATTAGGAGTTAGTCATGGATAATCGAATTTTACGTTTACCCCAAGTTATTGAGTTAACTGGTTTCAGTCGAAGCTCAATTTATGCACTCATGAAGACTGGAGAATTTCCGCTCAACATCAAGCTTGGACAAAGGGCTGTGGGGTGGAAGGAGCAGGATATCACCAACTGGATAAATACCAGAGCATCATATACTCAACACTATGCATCCAGTAACTAAAGATAATGCGGGTATGGCCAGAATCATACCCACATTCGTACCCGCAATTTATCAAGATGATGCTAGTTCGTAATAAACGCTACAGGAAAAAAACGTTTTTTAATCAACCAAATGACCTGTAACCACTGGACGCTTACACACCACTCTAGATGCTCATGCAGATTATCGATCATTAGCAACATACAAAATCCATTGGCTCAAATGGGAAGTCGATGCACTCCACGGCTGAAATGCGGCGCAAATGCTACCACAGCACCAGCTTGGGATTAAGCATTAAAAAAACAAAAAGCCAGTCAATTGACTGGCTTTCCATAGTATAGATCAGAGCACAAGTAACTTATTTGACTAAGGTTAAATGGCTACGACGCTTAGGCGGTTCATCCGTTGGTTCGGTTGGCTTGTCTTTTGTCTCAATGATAGACAAGGCCGATTCGGCTTCCTCTTCGACTAAGTACGCATCTTCAATATCGAAGACAGTCCCAGCGCCATTTTCACGAGCGTAAATGGCCACAATCGAAGCCATTGGCAATAATACCTGCTGAGGTACACCACCAAAACGCGCATTGAACTCCACAAATTCATTACCAATTTGCAAATTGCCCACTGCACCAGCCGCGATATTTAATACAATCTGGCCATCCTTCACATATTGCTGCGGTACTTGAGTGCCCTTGACAAAGGCATCAACCACAACGTGAGGTGTTAATTGGTTATCCATCAACCAATCGTAGTAAGCCCTGAGTAAATAAGGACGATTTGGAGTCAACGCTTTCATTACATACCCATGCGCATTTCGCGTTCAGCTTCAGTCAACGAAGCTTTAAAAGATTCACGCTCAAAAATACGTGTCATGTAAGCTTTGATGTCTTTTGCTACGCGGCTGTCTAACTCAATACCCAATACAGGCAAACGCCATAATAATGGGCCGAGGTAACAATCCGCTAAACCAAATTCTTCACTCATAAAGTAAGGCATTTCAGCAAATACTGGCGCGATTGACAGTAAACTTTCAGTCAGCTCTTTACGAGCAGCCTCTGCGCGGTCACCTTTACGAATACGTGCGACGAGTGAGTACCAATCAGTATCGATACGATGCATCATCAAGCGGCTTTGACCACGAGATACAGGGTAAACAGGCATCAAAGGTGGATGAGGGAAACGCTCATCCAAGTATTCCATAATGATACGTGACTCATAGAGTACGAGCTCACGGTCTAATAAAGTAGGTACTGAGTTATAAGGATTTACTTCGAGTAAATCCTCTGGCATTTCATTAGGGTCGACCTGTAAAACATCAACAGTAACCCCTTTCTCAGCTAACACGATACGGACTTGATGGCTATAAAGATCATCAGCACCTGAAAACAGTGTCATGACAGAGCGTTTGTTGGCAGCAACAGCCATTGATACCCTCCAGAGTCGAAATAAAACAAAAGTAAACGAGGGGCAAAGCCCCCCGTTTACACTATGCGGATACTATATTTTACCCGTTATTGGTGCCTAGTGTACATCTTTCCAATACTCTTTCTTCAAGAGGTAGGCCACAATAAAGAATATAAACAGGAATCCGAGCACCCACCAACCTAAAGCTTGACGCTCTAACTTAACAGGTTCAGCTGAATAAACTAAGAAACCAGTGATATCACGTACCGCTTGGTCATACTCTTCAGCATTTAACTTACCACCAGAAACCACAATTGTACCATCTTCTTGCTTAACAGGCGTGCCTTGCAGTTCTTCAAGAACATGTGGCATACCCACAGAAGGGAATACAGTGTTATTTACGCCAAATGGGCGGCTTGGATCTTTATAGAAGCCTTTGAGGTATGAATACACCCAATCTTCGCCACGAACCCGTGCCACTAAGGTAAGATCTGGTGGTGTTGCACCGAACCACTTAGCCGCATCTTTATGTGGAATTGCGTTTTGCATCAGCTCACCGATTTTGGCATCGGTAAACATGTACTTGCTACGCATATCATCGGCAGAAATACCGAGATCGTTCGCCACACGCTCATAGCGTTGATACTGAGTGCTATGACAACCAGAGCAATAGTGTTGGAACATATCCAGACCACGCTCTAAAGAAGCCTTATCATGCAGATCAACGTTGGCTTTTTCTAAATGTACATTGTGTCCAGTTGCGGCCATCGCCAGCGTTGGGAGCAATGTAACTAATGCAATCAGTAATTTTTTCATTAGTGTGTCAACCTCGCTGGAACAGGCTTAGTTTTCTCATTTTTGCTGTATAACCACAGTAATAAGAAGTAGCCGAAATACGTCACAGTGAAGATACGTGCAACAATAGTCAGCTCTGGTGTTGCAGGTACAGCGCCTAAATAACCTAAGACGATGAACGATACAGCGAACTGAGCGATGTTCAACTTGTGCAGCGTGCTGCGGTAGCGAATTGACTTCACTTTACAACGATCTAACCAAGGCAATACGAACAGTACTGCAATCGACAGCCCCATCATAACCACACCGCCCAATTTATCGGGAACAGCACGTAAGATGGCGTAGAAAGGTGTAAAGTACCATACAGGCGCAATATGCTCCGGTGTCTTCATTGGGTTAGCCGCTTCAAAGTTTGGCTTTTCAAGGAAGTAACCGCCGCCTTCTGGGATGAAGAACAGCACGTAACAGAACACAATCAGGAAGCCCGCAACGCCCATAATATCTTTAACTGTGTAGTATGGGTGGAATGGAATACCATCAACTGGCCAGCCATTCTCGTCTTTGTTCTTCTTGATTTCGATACCGTCTGGGTTGTTTGAACCCACTTCGTGCAGAGCGATTAAGTGTAAGAACACTAAAACCACTAACACTAATGGCAGTGCGATAACGTGCAGAGCAAAGAAACGGTTCAGTGTGGCGCCAGAGATCACGTAGTCACCACGGATCCATAGAGTTAAGTCATCACCGATAACAGGGATAGCACCGAACAGAGAAATAATTACCTGCGCACCCCAGTAAGACATTTGTCCCCATGGCAGCAAGTAACCCATAAAGGCTTCAGCCATCAGCACGAGGAAAATCAACATACCGAATAGCCACAGCAGTTCTCTAGGCTTTTGATATGAACCGTAAATCAGACCACGGAACATATGTAAGTAGATCACCACAAAGAACGCAGACGCACCCGTTGAGTGCATATAACGCAATAACCAGCCGTACTCTACGTCACGCATGATGTATTCAACAGAGGCGAAAGCACCTTCTGCTGTGGGTACATAGTTCATCGTTAACCAGATACCCGTCAGTAATTGGTTAACCAATACCAACATCGCTAGCGAACCAAAAAAGTACCAAAAGTTAAAGTTAGTTGGCGTAGCATACTGACCCACATGGCGATTATACGTCGCCGTCATTGGGATCCGAGCATCAATCCAATTAATTAAATTCTTAACCATTACGCCACTCCTTTATCTACACCGATGATAACAGTGCCATCATCAACATATTGATGTGGAGGGATAACTAGGTTCAATGGAGCTGGAACGCCTTGGAACACGCGGCCCGCCATATCGAACTTAGAACCATGACATGGGCAGAAGAAACCAGAAGTCACACCTTGAACTTGCTCAGCAAATGAATCTGGCAAATAAGTGGGTGAACATCCTAGGTGGGTACAAATACCGACAGCAATAAAATACTCTGGCTTGATTGAGCGCAGAGGATTTGTTGCATATTCAGGCTGCTGCATTTCAGCAGACGCTGGATCTCTTAACTTATCGTCGTGTGTTGGCAGTTCATTGATCACAGCTTCAGTGCGACGAACAACCCATACAGGTTTTCCTCGCCATTCAACACGGATCAGCTGACCTGGCTCTACTTTACTGATATTTACTTCGACCGGTGCACCTGCAGCTTTCGCTTTGGCACTCGGATTCCATGACTTGATGAAAGGAACCGCTACAGCGACGGCACCAGCACCACCTACTACGGCGGTTGCGGCTGTCAGGAATCTGCGACGTCCGGTATCGACTGGCGCATTGCTCATCCACTTATCTCCCAGAGGGTGTTGGAATTTTTATATTTCAAAGACTTTTTGCCTCTTAGTTATCACCATGGGCAAAAATCGAAGTTTGAAGCGGGGCTCATTATAGCTAAAAATTAGAAGCAGATCATAGTGAAAACAAGCAAGTAAGTTAGGGAGATTGCGAGTTTTTTAAAAAAAGGGCAAAAAAAGTACAGCTGTTAAGCAATTTTAATCGTTTTGAACTGTTTTTTGAGCATATTGACTGTGTGATAGGCATAAACAATGCATTGCTAATGTATTTTTAGCGCTCACTTTGTCACTTACTGTTTTCATTTAGGATAAAAAAAATGGGCCCTAGTGATTGGGGCCCATTCTGAACGATTTAGCATCGCTTATTTCTTAGTAGCACTACTCTTCATGTATTTGAAGAATTCGCTATCTGGCTCTAACACCATAACGTCTGAACTTCCGGAGAAGCTCGCACGATAAGCATCTAAACTACGCAAAAAGCTAAAAAATTCAGGATCTTTGTTATAAGCATCCGAATAAATTTTTGCAGCTAATGCATCACCTTCACCACGAATGGTTAAGGCTTTACGCTCAGCTTCCGCAATTTTAACTGTAACATTGGCATCAATCGTAGCGCGAATAATTTCAGATTGCTCTTTACCTTGAGCACGGTGCTCTTTAGCCACAGCTTGACGCTCAGCGCGCATACGTTGGTAAATACTGTTACTCACGTTTGCGGGTAGGTTGATCTGCTTAACACGCACGTCAACAACTTCAATACCTAAATCTTTAGCACTCTCAGCAGCATTCGCTAACGCGTTATTTTGTAACTCATCACGCTGCCCAGAAACGATCTCTTTGATCGTACGACGACCAAACTCGGTACGTAAATCGTTGTTGATCTTACGTTGCAGCAAGGTCTCAGCATTCGATTTAATCCCTCCATTAGTAGAGAGGTAGTATTTTTCGAAATCAAAAATACGCCACTTCACATAGGAGTCGACCATTAAGTCTTTTTTCTCAGAGGTGACGAAACGATCTGCAGCGCCATCTAAAGTTTGGATACGCGCATCAAGCAACTTCACTTTATCGATCACAGGCACTTTAAAGTGTAAACCTGGGCCGAAAACACGTGTTACTTGTTTGCCATCAACTTTATCTTTAACGATTTCGCCAAAGCGCGCCACAATCGCACGTTCGCCTTCGTTAACCACCATCACAGATGACAAACCAATGCCTAATATAACGGCGATCAGAACAATACTTAATCTACCCATGAATTACTCCCTCCCCTGGCGAGCACGTTCCTCGCGAGATGGGCGTTCACTCAAAGGCTCACCAATGCGTGTCGTTGAAATAGATGAAGAATTGACATTCTGTTGAGGTTTAGGCTCAACGTCTGGCATAGTCGCAGGCTTCTCTTTGATTAACTTGTCTAGTGGCAGATACATTAAATTGCCGTTGTTTTTAGCATCGATAATGACTTTGTTAGTGTCAGTCATCACCTGTTGCATTGCATCGAGATACAAACGCTTACGGGTCACTTCAGGTGCAGCTTGGTATTCAGGTAAGAGCAACTCGAAACGAGCCACTTTACCGCGCGCCTCTAAAATTTCACGTTCTTTATAAGCATTAGCTTGTTGCGCCATGCGCTCGACTTCACCACGTGCTTTCGGTTCAATCTCACGGGCATAGGCTTCAGCCTCACGAATAAAGCGTTGTTCGTCTTCTTGCGCTGAAATGGCATCGTCGAATGCATCTTTCACTTCTTCAGGCGGACGCGCTGGCAAGAAGTTAACGTCAACAATAGCCAAGCCCAACTTGTACGGCTCAAGAATGCGTTCTAATTCTTTCCAAGTATCGCGACGAATAGCATCACGGCCTGTGGTCAGAATATCGTCCATCTTGTTGTGACCAATGACATAGCGCAGCGCACTGTCAGTGGCTTCACGTAAACTGGCATTGGCGTCTACCGCACTAAAAAGATAGGCATACGCATCAGAAATACGATATTGCACGTCTAGCTCAACCTTCACGACGTTTTCATCAGAAGTTAGCATGCTGCCAGATGATGGCACAGAGCGAACTGATTGCACGTCAACAGGATAAATTTCATCGATAAACGTTGGTTTCCAGTGAAGACCCGGTCCCACCTCACCATTATGTTGACCAAAACGCAACGCTACGCCCCGCTCGGCTTCTTTAATGGTGTACAAACCCGAAAGTCCCCAAACAACAAAAGCGATGGCAAGAATGATGATTAAGCTAAAGGAACTAAAGTTTTGGCCAGAAGAGCCATTACCTTTGCCGCCAAAGCGTTTTGAAAGATTACGAAAAACCTCATCAAGGTCCGGTGGTCCTTTGTCGTTACCACCTTTATTTCCCCAAGGATCATTACCCTTGTTACCGGGCTCGTTCCAAGCCATTTAGCACTCCATAAGTGGATGAAATAAATTAGATTATTAACAAACAGCCTTTTCTATCGACGCATCGTAGATAAAGGTTTCTAACTCACCCTGACTCTGTTTAGCTAATCGGCGCCAATCGGCATCCGATAAACGAACAGACAAAATACAGTTCCCCAGATCGTCGTACTCTTTCTGCTGTATCGCATCCAGTCGATAAAACTGGCCAAGATAATGTCCAGCTGTTGCCGGAATCTTAAGTGTAAACTCATGAATAACTTCACCAATTAACTCAGTGATCGCCTTCAAGAGCAGATCAAACCCCAAACGCTTTTGTGCCGAAACCCAGACTCGTACAGGCTTACCGCGTTCATCATATTCGATACGCGGCGTAACATCTTCAAGCAAGTCAATTTTATTGCAAACAATCAATTGCATCACTTTATCAGCATCGATATCTTTAAGCACTGATTGCACTTGCTCAAAATTATCCGCCATATTTTCATCTGCACAATCAACAATATGCAGTAACAAATCTGCTTGACGCGTCTCTTGTAATGTTGCTTTAAATGCAGCAACGAGATCATGTGGCAAATGACGAATAAAACCTACAGTGTCCGCTAAAATTACGGCACCGTCGGGTAGATCTAACTTTCTCAATGTAGGGTCAAGAGTCGCAAATAGCTGGTCAGCTGCATAAACATCAGATGAGGTTAAGGCATTAAACAGCGTCGACTTGCCCGCGTTGGTATAACCCACTAATGAGACGGTTGGCATGTCACTACGCTTACGGGCGCGGCGACTCTGCTCACGTTGTTTATCAACACGCTCTAAGCGTTTGTTGATATTTTTAATGCGCCCCCGAAGCAAGCGCCTATCTGTTTCGAGCTGGGTTTCCCCTGGGCCACGTAAACCAATACCACCCTTTTGGCGCTCAAGGTGAGTCCAACCACGCACTAGGCGAGTCGACATGTGGCGCAATTGCGCTAGCTCCACCTGTAGCTTACCTTCATGAGTCCGAGCTCTTTGGGCGAAAATATCTAAGATCAGTGATGTCCTGTCCAATACTCGGCACTGACATACCTGTTCAAGATTTCGCTCCTGAGCTGGACTCAAGGCGTGATTGAAAATAACCACATTAGCCTCGGTGGCTGCCACTAAGGCGGCTAACTCCTCGGCTTTACCAGAACCAATAAAAAACTTACGGTCTGGTGAGCGTCGACTTCCAGTAATGACCCCGACTGAGCGTGCTCCAGCTGATTCGACTAATAGCTGTAACTCCACTAAGTCTTCTCGGCGTTCCTCATCGAAAAAGTCGATATGGACAAGAACCGCTGTTTCTCCCGCCTCATAACGATCAAACAAGAAGCAAACTCCTTAACTAAACTTTATTCGCCACTTGGCATATCGTCTTGCGCGCCATAACCGCCCTGGGCATTTTGATGGCCAGCAACGTTAAATGGACGAGCAGGAACCACAGTAGAAATAGCGTGTTTGTAAACCATTTGGCTCACTGTGTTTTTCAACAGAATGACAAACTGATCAAACGACTCTACCTGTCCTTGGAGTTTAATGCCGTTTACCAAGTAAATAGATACAGGAACGCGCTCGCGGCGTAGTGCGTTCAAAAATGGGTCTTGTAAAGATTGCCCCTTAGCCATTTTATTATTTCCTTTTTAATTTATATAAAAATAAATCGATATCAGTGAAGTTTTTTGTTTAGTTTTAGTATTATACAGCAAGGGCTAATAAGCTAGCGGCATTGACGCATAAGTGTAACTAAATTCCCCTCAGCACCACTTTCCAGCCAATTCAACTCTGGCCAACTACGCAACCATGTTAATTGACGCTTAGCTAATTGCCTAGTAGCGGCAACGGCTTTTTCGACCATAGTATCATAGTCAAATTCACCATCGAGATATTGCCAACATTGTCGATATCCCACGCAACGCATTGAGGGTAAATCTAAATGCAAGTCACCTCTCGCTTTAAGCTGGACGACTTCATCAATAAAGCCTTGCTCTAACATTATGCGAAAACGCTGCCCGATTAACGCATGCAACACTTTACGCTCTCGCGGTGCAATGGCAAATTGCACCACATCATAGGGTAAAGGAGTCGACTTGGTCATTGTTAACTCAGTCAAACTCTTACCGCTTATTCTATAGACTTCTAACGCTCTTGAAAGCCTTTGTGGATCATTAGGATGAATTCTTTCTGCAGAGACGGGATCTATCTCCCTCAATTGCTCGTGCAGCGCTTCCCATCCGTTTGTATCCGCCTCGGCTTGAATATCGGCGCGAATAGCCTCATCAGCACTGGGTAGCGGCGATAATCCCTCTAATAGAGCCTTAAAATACATCATGGTTCCGCCCACTAATAAAGGGGTCTTGCCCATGCTGATAATCTGTTCAATCTCGCGCAGCGCATCGGCTCTAAAATCGGCAGCCGAATAACTTTCACTCGGATCGCGAATATCAATCAAACGATGCGGACCTCGCGCTAATTCCTCGGCAGAGGGCTTAGCACTGCCGATATCCATGCCGCGATAGATTAATGCTGAATCAACCGAGATAATTTCGCAATTATGCTTTTCGGCTAATTCAAGAGCTAAAGCCGTTTTTCCTGACGCCGTTGGCCCCATCAAAAAAACCACTTTAGGCTGTAATTCTTTATTCAATTGCTTGCTCTTCTAGCCACGATTGCCAAGGTAAGGATACTGCTTTACTGGCAATTTGCTGTCTTTTATCTTCCGTTAACTGGCAATAAGCGGCCCAAATATCGGGTGCCGAGATAAATCCAGTTAGGCTCTGCTCTGCCAGCCATAACGCTAATGCATTGGGTGCTGGCGCTTCAAAACGTAGCGATTGTAACCACTCAGGAATGACCTTCGCTAACTGACAGTCCCTCAGATATGGGGGCACTTTTTTAATAATCAACTGCTGGTAACGAATTGTTAGCTCTAAACCAAGTTGACGGATAAGTGTTGCATGCTCTTCGAGTAACGCTGCCCAATCAGGATCAGCGGCGACCGATACTGGCATCAATAAAGGCTGCCCAATCAACCCTGTAGCCAGTTTTATTTCAATCTCATGGCTACGGACTGCTAATGCTGCAGACTCAATACGTAATAAACTTAATTTTGGCCCATCACTAAATACCCAAAATTGTCCATCTAGTATCGATGGCATAGGTAAAACAGCTTGATAAGCCTTGTCCTGTACGCTGTAAGATGGGGTCTCCAGTAATGCACCATAACTGGCAATCGCTGTCTTAGAAGGCAGCTCAGCTCTTGCACGGCTTTCTCCAGCCGAACTACTGCGTGACTCCCTAGGTACCGCCATGCTTCCATAGGCATTGCTCTGCACCATAGTCCCCGCCCGTACGGTGGCAATATCTCGAGCACGAGACTCACCAATAGCCGTATCGACTTGACTCCCTCGATAATTTTCAGGTTGAGGAGTATTAGTCCAAGCTAAGTTAGCTTTCGGAGATTGCAGCTCGAAGGCAGTATGTTCAGACTTGGGTTCTGAAACATCATCCTCCACTTGGGGCGAACCAAGCTCGAAAGGACGTTCAAAACTAAGCTCTCCGGCTTCTTCTAACGCCGATTGCAGCGCCTGCAAAATATAATCATGCACATAACGGCTTTGATGGAACCGCACTTCATGTTTTGCTGGATGCACGTTCACATCCACCTGATGAGGATCAATATCCAGCATCAGCACATAGCTGGGTTGTTCTACTTCGGCCTTTTGTGCAAATGCTTGACGTACCGCATGATTAACTAAACGATCGCGCACTAGACGGCCATTCACATAAAAGTAATGAGTATCGGTCTGCACGGTTGACCAAGGCGATTGCAGATAACCACTTAAACGTAAATCATCGTGTTGACATTCGATTCGAAGTGCTTGATCGGCAAACGGCCGGCCCGCAACCTGGGTCAGTCGTTGTAAATATTGTGACTCATTCATCGCAGGGCGATAATTGCGCACGGTTTTACCATTGTGTGTCAGGGTAAAATGGATATCCCCCCGCACCAAAGCAATTCGCTTTAACCATTCATCAATATGGGTAAATTCGGTTTTGTCACTTTTTAAAAAGCGTCGACGCGCCGGAGTATTAAAAAATAGATCAACGACTTCAATGGTTGAACCCACCGGATGCGCCGCTGGCATGACTTTAACAGCCATATCGACGCCTTCAGCGTAAGCTTGCCACGCTTCGGTTTGCTCAGCAGTGCGCGACGTTAAGGTTAAACGGGAGACGGAGCTGATACTTGCTAAAGCCTCACCGCGAAAGCCAAAGCTGAGGATAGCTTCAAGATCGTCAAGGGAATGCAGTTTCGAGGTGGCATGGCGCGACAACGCCAAGGCTAATTCATCCTTTGGGATCCCCGAACCATTGTCACGGATCTTAATCAGCTTACTGCCGCCCTTATCGATTTCGATATCGATACGGGTTGCGCCAGCATCTAAGCTGTTCTCAACGAGTTCTTTCACCACTGAGGCCGGTCTTTCGACAACTTCGCCAGCGGCGATTTGGTTCGCCAATTGCGGCGGAAGGATCTGGATCCCCATAGAATTCATCCTATTTAGCTCTCAGGAATCACAAGTGTCTGCCCAAGCTGTACCACATCAGTCTTCATGCCATTAGCACGTATAATGCTAGCCATCGGGACTTTATAGCGCTGGGCAATAGCAGAAAGCGACTCCCCCCGACTCACCTTATGCTTAATATTTCCCGCAGATTTTGTACTTGATGGCGCCGTTGAACTTCCATGATTGCGCTTGGCCAATAAGGTATCAGCCGGTGGGTTGTTTTGGAAATAACGATTAACGCCCTTGTAAATCGCAGTGGCAATACTCTCTTGATGACGGTTGCTGCTCAGCAAACGCTCTTCCTTCGGGTTCGAGATAAACCCTGTTTCCACTAGAATTGAAGGAATATCCGGGGATTTCAATACGGCAAAACTGGCTGATTCAGGACGATTCTTATGCAGCTCCGTCACTGCACCTAAATCTTTTAAAATATCCCCAGCAACCGAGTGACCAATGGCCATAGAGCTGTTCATAGACATGTCGAGTAAGGTCATAGCAAGATACTGTTCATTATCAGTATTTTGAATAATTTCCCCTGCGCCTCCCAGCAACTCTGAGTGTTTCTCTTTTTGTTCTAACCAACGACCAATTTCACTGTTTGCACGGCGCATCGACAATACCCACACAGATGCACCTCGTGGATTGGGTGATGTAAAAGCATCCGCATGAATAGAGATCAGCAAATCTGCCTTACTGTTACGAGCAAGTTCAGAGCGTTTATTCAAATTCACAAAGTAATCACCAGTGCGGATCATCACTGCACGCATTCCAGGTGTGTCGTTAATTTTGCTCGATAACCGTTTTGCAATTTCGAACACGACTTTTTTCTCATAGAGACCGGATGGTCCAATCGAGCCGGGATCATCACCACCATGCCCAGCATCAATCGCGATAACAATATCGCGGGAAGATGGCACACTTTGATTAACGGATTTTTTAACTGAAGTTGAACTCGTGACTGACGGCGAAGCCGTCACAGTTTTATCCTCTAGGTCAACCACTAGCCGATTACCATAAGGGGCAGTCACAGGTAACGAAAATAAGTTCGCATTTAAGGGTTTAACCAAATCAATAACCAGACGTAAATCGCCTTTCGTCGGAGATTTGCTGACTCGTATGCCTTTGACTAACTTACTGTTGTTATCGATATTTTTCAGGCTCAGTTTAGTTGATGCCTTTTTTAGATCGACCACTAAACGATGAGGACCATCGAGGGAAAAATAACTGTAATTGGGCACCTCACTCAAATCGAACACAATTCGTGTCGACTCGGGTGCGGCCCAAATACGCACACCTTCGAGCTGGTTGGCCGCGTGGGCTGCAACAGCAAAAAACGCGCATAAAAAAAGAATAATTCTTTGAAAGTAATACTTATTTTTAGTCATCTTTGTTTTTATTTTATCGCGGCTAATAGCGTTTTACCTGATTCGGTTAAGGCTCGAATATGGATTTCACGTCCTTGGTTAAAATATTTTAAATGTAGGTGGATATCAGCATCGGGTAACAACCCTTCACCTTTGTCAGGCCATTCTACGATACAGAGGCTGCTCTGGGTAAAGTAATCACGGATCCCCATAAACTCTAACTCTTCGGGATCGTTTAAACGATACAAATCAAAATGATAAACTTCGACACCGTCGAGCTCATAAGGTTCAACTAAAGTGTAAGTTGGGCTTTTGACTGCACCTTTATGTCCTAATCCTTGAATCAAACCGCGGCTCAGAGTGGTTTTACCCGCCCCCAAATCCCCCGTTAAATACAGAGTCAAAGGCGCTTGAATATGGCGAGCCAATTTTTGCCCAACCGCAATAGTCTCGTCTTCATTATGTAATTGAAAGGTTAACTCTGTCTCTGTCATGTCCGCTTATATCACTGCCGTTATCGATTAAGGAGGCAATTTAAGCGCGGCAGTCCACCTGCGCTTAAATTTTACAGCGCCTAGAGTAAATCACTATTTACTAATTGGCGAATAAAAGGCATCAAATCGCTGGCTAACATGCCCCGTTCACCTTGAACCGCAGCAAGGTCCGCCGCGCAACCATGAACGACAACGCCAACGACTGTCGCCTGCATGTTATCCATACCTTGAGCCATAAGGGCGCCTATAATACCAGATAACACATCACCGCACCCACCACTCGCAAGACCTGGATTACCAACTGGCGCCACGACCATCTGTTTTCCATCAAAAATGATGGTTCCAGCCCCTTTAAGCAGCACTACTCCACCGTATTTTTGCTGCAAAGCACGCACGGCCGCGAATCGATCATGCTCAATATCAGCGACACTGCATCCCAGCAGTCGTGCGGCCTCTCCCGGATGGGGCGTGAGTACCCAGTTAGTTTGCCTGCGCGGTTCTTGACTGAGCAGATTCAGGGCGTCGGCATCGAGTACACAGGGTTTATCGCTTAACCCCGCGGCTTTAAACAAGTTATAACCCCAATCGTGTTTACCTAACCCAGGGCCAAGCACAATCACCTGTGCCCAACCAAGGCGCAGATACACCTCCATATCGACTAGCTCACAACCCCAAAACATTAACTCAGGTCGAGATACATTTACCGTAAGTTGGTGCTCAGGCCGACTGATCACTGTGACTAATCCAGCCCCCGCACGCAAACAAGCTTCACTGGCAAGCCGAATAGCTCCAGCCATGCCAAAGTCACCACCAATCAGGGTCACTTTACCCGATTGACCTTTGTGGCTATCCCTTGCTCTGGCGGCAAAATAGCTTTTTAGGATTTCACCACCCACTCGAGTCGCGCTTTCACCATTAAAAAAGGGAGTTAATCCCAGATCGGCAAAAGCAAGATGACCGCAGTGATGTCTTGCCTTACTGGTGAGTAGGCCTTGTTTTAAACCGCCAAAGCATAAAGTCGCATCCGCCATCACTGCGACTTGAGCGACAACACCGGTATCGGCCAAGATCCCCGAGGGGAGATCCAAACTAAGCACCCAAGCATTACTCTGATTAATGGCATGGATAAGCGCAGCAACCTGTTCTCGCACCGCGCCCTGAACGCCAGTCCCCAGCAATCCGTCGATAAGGATTGGCGCCTGTAAGATCGCATCAATATTAGGAGAATCGACTATCCCACCTTGATTAAGGTAAGCCGAAAGCGCTTGTTCAAATTCTGGCGTACCCTTGGTCTTTAGTAAAAAAACGTGGACCTTATGTCCTGCTTCTAGAGCTAGACGAGCACAAACGAGGGCATCAGCACCGTTATTACCATTACCTGCGAGTACCAATAATGGCATAGCCCCAAGCTTAGGCTGGCGCACTATCTGCTCTGTTAAATAGTTAAACGCTGCGCATCCAGCACGTTCAACTAATTGATACAACGTAGCTTCCCCTTCTGAAACTGCGAGCAGTTCCGCCGCTCGCACCTGCTCTTGCGTATAAAGCGCTGTGGGTAAACTCGATAAATCTTGTGCCATAGAGGATCTCCTGCGCGACAAAATAACAAAAGGGTGACTCATCTAATCGACCATCGCTATGGATGAACACTAAACAGTTAATGGTCAAATCAACTAATGAGATCAAGAAAGTAGCAAAAAGCTTCGAGAAAAGTTATGACGTAAATCAGATGCCATGCAAAAAGCAGTGAATATGGATAACACTTATCATCCAAAAACAACAAAGCCAGCATTTAGCCTGTCTCTTGATCACAAGTCTTCGTGATTGAGAGACATGGCCAATTCGTAACCCTCAAGGATGGTTTGTAACCTAAACCATCCTTCCCACAATACCTCTACACAAGCTCGACCTGTCCGCTTGGTAT
>NZ_LGYY01000250.1:0-23347 GCF_001308045.1 Shewanella sp. Sh95 | reverse complement strand
TGTCTTACATTCAATCAGTGCCTTAGAGGCCAGCATCAAGCTGTTTAATCGTTTTAGGTGAAGTTCTGGGCAGTATTGGTGTAAAGAATGTTGTAGGATATTGGCTTCGCGCATCTTGTTGTCCAAGTGTAGTTTTTAGCGAAACCATTTGATCATGCAACAAGATGCGCTTCCACCCTAATTTGATGATTTATTTGTAAATCATCAGGGGATTCTTCAGCCCAATGCCTGCGTATGGTCAAAAGCGGTTTGGGATAGATATTCATTAGGTTGAGTTGCACACGCCCTAGTGCTCGCTAAATATCAAGCCATACTGGCTTTCGTTGCATTCACTCAACGAGACAGTAAATAGAAACTAAAATTGATACTGGCTTAGGGTTTCTATTAGGGACTAATTCAGCAGTATCCAGTTTGAATTTAGCCCTAAATGTCTTGTGGTGTAGCGCTGATGTATTCACCTAAAGTGATCGATAAGATAAGAAGACCTCTGCAGCTTTGGTGGCACAAAAAATAGTGTGCCACTTCACCCTTAGCAGATGATCAGTTCTTAAAAATTTGGACAGAATCATCTATCTCTGCGGATTCTTCCTGCATAACGGGTGGGTTGGCGATATGGTCGTCTAAATTATCACTCAGCATTTCACGGTATTCTGCGCTAAACCAGTCGAGTGCATTGTCTTTTTCTGCACCTAAATCGGCGGATTTAATCGCCGCTTCAAAAGCATTAAAACGGGCCGCCGCAAAACGCAGGGCGGTACCTACTTTGCCTACATCACCTTCTTGCTGGCTTAGCTGATTGGCTAAGGCAATAAATTGATCGGCAAGTTCAAAAATAGTGGTGTTGCTCGTGTCTGTCATAGCGCTTACTCAAAATAATTTATTGGTGGGCGATTCTATCCTAATTTCGATCGGAAGGAATCGCTAACTCTTAACTATTGGGATCTAAGTCTGTTGTGACGGTTCCCGTTCTTGAATCGTAATAAATGGATAATTTATCGTTAGCCCGATAAAAATATCGGCATTGATTAGGGTTGAGATAACTGGCTTTATAGTCTGTTTCCGTGGCATCAATATTGAGTCGTGAGACGCTCGGCTGCGCATTTTGGAATAACACTTCCCATACAGAGACACAGTCTTCCACATTATCTAATGAAGGTGATGCCTCATTGCCATAAATATAGTGTTGGGCAGGCCAACCGTTAGCATTAAAGTCCACTTGTTCAGATTGTGCTGTGCCAAATACGGGCAAATCTTCCTTGGGGCCTGAGCCTACTTTCACTGCCCAAACTGAACGCGCTAAATTTAAACCGGATTTAAATCCTGCGCCTGCGGCTTTGACTGTAGCTATCTGCGCATCTTGCTGCACATTGATAAACTTGGGCAAAGCCACAACGGCTAAAATTCCAAGCACAATAATCACTACAACGAGTTCAATTAAGGTAAAGCCTGCGGATTGTGGACTTGAGCCTTGTAAGCGGTCGCGGATCATTTATCTGAATGAATAGGGGATAAGTGCCGACACTATAGCACTTAATTGGTGGCATTTTAACTTGAACTATCAGCAGTTCAGGCGAATTAATCGTACAGTGAGCTTGTCATGGTTGCTTATCACTTTTAAGCTAACGGCATTGTAACTTAAGTAAGAGAAACTGATTTTGGCGACTTGGCAAGCATTTATCGACCATCAACGTACGCAACCTTACTATCAACAGCTGATCGCATTTGTGAATCAACAGCGAGAAGCGGGCAAAGTGATTTATCCTCCGAAAGAGGATGTGTTTAATGCATTCAAAACAACGCCGCTCGAGCAAGTGCGTGTAGTGTTAATTGGTCAAGATCCCTACCATGGCCCCAATCAAGCCCATGGTTTATGTTTCTCAGTGAAACGAGGGGTTAAACCGCCGCCTTCGCTTGCCAATATGTATAAAGAATTGGTTAACGATATTCCGGGATTCCATATTCCCAACCATGGTGATTTAACGGCCTGGGCTGAACAGGGGATTTTGATGCTTAATACTGTCCTCACGGTAGAACAGGGGCAAGCGCACTCCCATGCCAATGCGGGCTGGGAAATTTTTACGACGGAAGCGTTAAAGCTGCTTAATGCGCAGCAACGTCCAATTATCTTCGTGCTGTGGGGGAGTCATGCCATCAAAAAAGGTGCTGTGATTAACGCGCCACAACACCAAATTCTATCGGGACCGCATCCATCTCCTTTATCGGCGTATCGTGGTTTTTTTGGTTGTGGGCATTTTTCAAAAGTGAATCAACTACTGATGGCTCGGGGCGAAGCGCCGATCCAATGGCAAGTTTAAGTTCCATGTTGTAAAGAATGCTAAAAATAAAAAGGCCTTGCTAAGCAAGGCCTTTTTATTGATTGTTCACAACAGCTTAGTGGTTGCGATCTACTGATATTTTCGCCAGTGAGACTAATGCGGTTTTAAAATCACTGTCAGGTAATGCCGCAAGTGCAGCAATAGCCTTATTTGATTCCTCAATGGCCTTTTGCTGAGTATAAGTGAGCGCGCCGCAATGATGCAGAGCGGCAACTATCTTCTCAATCGCATGGGTGCCATCACCTTGCTCAATCGCATGACGAATGAGTTGCTGCTCTTCTTCTGTGCCATGGGCAATGGCATAGATCAGCGGTAATGTCGGCTTGCCTTCGGCGAGGTCATCACCGATGTTTTTACCTAACTCTTCACTGTCGGCGGTGTAGTCGAGCAAATCGTCGGTCAATTGGAAGGCTGTACCTAAATACTTCCCATAATCGCCCAACGCCGTTTCTTGTTCAGGTGTGGCGCCCGCTAATACAGCGGCAAGTAAGGTTGCTGCTTCGAATAGCTTTGCAGTCTTACAGTAAATCACCCGCATATAGCTTTCTTCGGTAGTATCTGGGTCATTACAGTTCATTAGCTGTAATACTTCGCCCTCAGCTAATACGTTGGTGGTATCGGCTAGTACCCGTAATACTCGCATATTGTCGAGTTCAGTCATCATTTGGAATGAGCGGGTATAAAGGAAGTCACCCACTAATACACTGGCGCTATTACCAAAGAGCGCGTTGGCGGTTTCGCGGCCGCGTCTGAGGGTCGATTCATCGACCACATCATCGTGCAGTAATGAAGCGGTATGAATAAATTCAATAATCGCGGCAAGCTTAAGGTGGGCTTCACCTTTATAGTCGACGGCGCGAGCGGCGAGGACGGACAGTAAAGGACGAAGACGTTTACCACCACCATTGATAATGTAGAAACCTAGCTGGTTGATCAGGGCGACATCTGACTCCAGCTGTTTATAGATCAGCTGATTGACTGCTTGCATATCAGTGTCAGCCAGTTGACGAATAGCGTTTAAATCCATAATAGACTCTGGTTGTGGGGCCATTACGTACCCGGCCTGTATTTTAGGCTCACGTGTTATATAGAATGAATTTTACCTAAAATTCTGACATATGACAGTACTCACACTACTAATGTGCGAGTTATTCCGGCCTTTTTTTATTCTTTCCTAATTAGGGCTTGCCAGATAAGGATTCTTCGCGTAAACTCCGCGCCCATTGTCAATAAAGTTTTTGTAGCATCCTGCCCCCAAGAATGTGGGCCAGCATGTTAGGAATATCGGAGTAAAATAGCTATGTACGCTGTTTTTCAAAGTGGTGGTAAACAACACCGTGTAGCCCCTGGCCACACAGTTCGTTTAGAAAAATTAGAAGTTGCTACTGGTTCAACTGTTGAATTCGATCAAGTTTTACTGATCGCTGACGGTGAAAAAGTGCACGTTGGTGCTCCTTTAGTGGCTGGCGGTAAAGTCGTTGCTGAAGTAGTAAGTCATGGTCGTGGCGAGAAAGTAACTATTGTTAAGTTCCGTCGTCGTAAGCACCACGACAAGAAGTTGGGCCACCGTCAGTGGTTCACCGAAGTTAAAATTACTGCTATCAACGCATAATAGGAGTCTAACTCATGGCACATAAAAAAGCTGGCGGTTCTACTCGTAACGGCCGTGATTCAGAAAGTAAACGTCTAGGTGTTAAGCGCTTTGGCGGTGAATCAGTTCTAGCTGGTAACATTATCGTTCGTCAACGTGGTACTAAATTCCACGCTGGTGTAAACGTGGGTATTGGTCGCGACCACACTCTGTTTGCTCTGACCGACGGTAAAGTAAAATTCGAAGTTAAAGGTCCTAATAACCGTAAGTTTATTAGCATCGAAGCTTAATTTTCGAGTCTAGCTTATACTGTAAAGCCCCGCCTTTGGTGGGGCTTTCTGTTTTTTGTGCTTCTACTTACCTACGTTTCTGGAGCGATTTGATAAATCTTTATCAAATTAAGGGCGTTGACTGGTAAGATTGGGAGCAAGTATCTCGAGTTTTTTGGCGACCGATGAAGTTAAACGGTATAATTCCTTCATTCAGTGATGCCAGGAGTAAGTATGAAGTTTGTCGATGAGGCAGTAATTAGGGTCGAAGCAGGCGACGGCGGTAGCGGTTGCGTGAGTTTCAGACGCGAAAAATATATCCCTGATGGTGGTCCTGATGGTGGTGATGGTGGTGACGGCGGCAGTGTGTATCTGGAGGCCGACGAAAACTTCAACACCTTGATTGAATATCGTTTTGAACGTTTCCACATGGCTGAACGCGGTGAAAACGGTCGTGGCCGTGATTGTACTGGCCATAGTGGTAAAGATTTGATTTTAAAAGTGCCTGTGGGTACTCGTGCTATTGATCATGACACCGAAGAAGTGCTTGGTGATTTAACTACCCATGGCCAGAAGTTATTAGTGGCAAAAGGTGGTTTCCATGGTTTAGGGAATACTCGCTTTAAGAGCAGTACAAACCGTGCGCCACGCCAGAAAACCTTAGGTACACCGGGTGAAGTGCGTAGCTTAAAATTAGAACTGCTATTGTTAGCCGATGTTGGCTTGCTTGGTATGCCTAATGCGGGTAAATCGACCTTTATTCGTGCAGTGTCTCGTGCGACACCTAAGGTTGCGGATTATCCCTTTACGACATTAGTGCCTAACCTCGGTGTGGTTAACCCACGTCCAGGCCAAAGCTATGTCATCGCAGATATTCCTGGTTTGATCGAAGGCGCGGCAGAAGGTGCGGGTCTGGGTATTCGCTTCTTAAAGCATTTAGAACGTTGCCGTATTCTGTTACATATCATCGATATCGAGCCAATTGATGGCACAGATCCTGTCGACTCTGCCCGTGCAATCGTCGGTGAGCTTGAAAAGTATTCGCCAAAACTGGCAAGCAAACCTCGTTGGTTAGTCTTCAATAAGGCCGATCTACTGCTCGAAGACGAGCTAAAAGAAAAGGTTGACCGAGTTGTTAAAGAGCTTGGTTGGGAAGGTGAGGTTTACACTATTTCCGCCTATGGCCGCGATGGTACTAAGGAATTGGCGACTAAGCTGTGGGATTTCATCCAAAGTCTTCCTCCTGAAGATAAAGATGCAAATCCAGATGATGAAGTCGAATTCAAATGGGATAATTATCATCAAGCTAACATTGAGTCCGTCAATGAAGATTATGATGATGACTTCGATGATGACTTTGATGATGATGACTACGATGTTGAAGTCATCTACCAAAGATAATATCCATATCTAAGTTTTGAGAGTTTCGTGTACGCAGATACTCAAAATGATATTACTCGGCAAGTTGTGCGGGTTGCACAACTCTTGCTGGCCTACGGTGCTGAATCTGATTTAGTTGAAGAAATCAGCCAGCGCCTAGGTCAGGCCTTAGGCTTAGCAAGTATCGAGCTTTCTATTTCCTCCAATTCCCTCGTGTTAACGAGTTTAGTTCATGGTCGCTGTATCACGACAACGCGTCGGATCCGTGAGCATGGCATTAACATGACCATAGTGTGTGAGTTACAACGTATTTGTTTACTTGCAGAAAAAGGCCTCTATGGCCCCAATGAAGTGCGCAAACGTTTAGCCCGCATCGAGCCTAAGACCTATCCTCCTTATCTTGTTATATTGATGATAGGCTTATCCTGTGCGAGTTTTTGTCACCTCTTTAATGGTGATGTCGCGGCTTCAATCATTACCTTTTTCGCCTCTGCGGTGGGAATGTCGGTGAGACTTGCGATTGCAAAGCGGCATTTTAATTTGCTGGTGAATTTTGCGGTGACGGCATTTGTCACTAGCATGTTGGCGCAGACGGGTTATGTATTCAACTTGAGTGAGACTCCGCAGGCGGCCATGGCGGCCAGTGTATTAATGCTGGTGCCGGGATTCCCAATGATCAATGCGATTTCTGATATGGTTAAGGGGCATATGAACGTGGGCATTTCCCGTTGGGGACATGCAACATTACTGACGGTTTCTTCGGTCATTGGGATTACAATCGCAATGCAACTTGGTGGTATTTTTCTGTGATGGAATTACTGACTATTTTGCTACACGATGCCTTTTTCTCAGCGATCCCTGCCATCGGCTTTGCCATGGTATTTAATGTACCTAAACGCTTTTTAGTCTACTGTGCATTAGCTGGCGCAATTGGTCATAGCTCTCGCACACTTATGCTGCAATTTGGCTTACCCATTGAGTGGGCGACCTTTGCCGCGGCGGCGTTAGTGGGCACTATTACTATCGGGTTTGCAAAGCGTCATTTAGCGCCGCCGTTGATGTATGCAGTTGCTGCCATTATCCCCATGATCCCAGGTACTTATGCATTCAATACTGTGATTGCCTTAGTGCAACTCACGGCACAATCGCAGGTAAGCCAAGAGCTAACAGGCCAAGTGATTAGTAATGGGCTAAAAACAGTCTTTATTCTAGGGGCACTATCGGTTGGTTTAGCCTTGCCGAGTTTGCTGTACTTTAGAACCCGTCCAGTTATTAAATAAAAACAATTCCACAGGAGTGACCATGCGCATTGCTATGATAGCCGCGATGGCAAACAATCGAGTCATCGGAAAAGACAATAAAATGCCATGGCATCTACCCGAAGATTTACGCCATTTTAAAGCCATGACCTTAGGTAAGCCAGTTGTGATGGGCCGTAAAACCTTTGAATCAATCGGTCGACCTTTACCTGGGCGTCATAATATTGTGATTTCTCGCCAAGCGGATTTATTGATAGAGGGCGTAACCTGTGTCACATCATTTGAAGCTGCCAAAGAGGCGGCTGGCGATTGTGAAGAGTTGGTGGTCATTGGCGGTGGACAATTGTATCAACAGCTATTACCCCAAGCCGATAGGCTCTATCTAACTCAAATTAACTTAGACGTTGAAGGTGATACCTTTTTCCCTGCTTGGAAAACCGATGAGTGGCAAGAAACCGAATCCGTAGCGGCTATAAATGCTGATGGGCTGGAATATCGCTTTATCAATTTGGCAAAAAAATGTTAAATTATGTCGTTATGTTGTGTACCCTGTGCGTATGGATTGTCAATATGTCGAAGGTATTATACCGGCTAGGCGCCAGTAGGCTGAGATAACTGTGTTATCGAGAGCTATCTGGACCTGAGGGGGCAATTATCGTTAGATATAGACGCAGACCATACAAACCATAAAAAAATTATAAGAAAGTATTAAGGAGTATCGGATGCGTCTAATGCCTGTAGCCTTGGCTGCACTAATCGGATTTAGCTATGTTTCTGTGCCAACCTCGGCTAAAGCGAATGAAGCAGATCCGCTTGTTGCGAGTATTTGTGATTACGTTAAAGCGAACGATAAAAACCGCTTACGTAAAAAATTAAAAGAAAGTCGTGTTAAATTGCGCCAAGTTTACAGCGGAATTAGTTGTGACGGCCAAAGCTTACTACGTACCGCCTATGCCGTGAATGCGAATGATGCGGGTGAGTTTGTTGCTAAGCGGTTATCCGCCAACGAGCTAAGCGTACCAGAAGCGGATGGCATGACTATCCAAGCTTGGGCTGAGGCAAATGGTCATAGTGCCAGTCCTATCACTGCAGCGGTTAAAGAGCGTTTAGGTGCAGGCGCTGGCGGTGAAGAAGAGTAATAGCCTGTTTAATCATTTTCTCGCGTGCTTTTACATAGGCAAAGAATAATACGTAAAAAATGCCGAACTCAGTTCGGCATTTTTTATGGGTGTCGTTTAGGCCGTTTTTACTGAATATTGAGTTGAGTTCCGAAATTGCATTTATAGCATTTGGCTGCGGTATAGCCTGATAACCGAGTTCAAGGGAAAGCGCAAGCCAAAGAAAAGGGCCGCGACAGCGACCCTATTTATACCTGAGTGTTTGCTTACACTCTAAATTCACCGACAGAAGCTTGTAGCTCTTCGGCAAGCTTAGCCACCTGATGGCTTGATTGGGCGGTTTGATCTGCGCCAATCGCGGTCTCTTCCGAAATTGCTGCAATATGTTCTAGTTTTTCAGACACTTGTTGGCTTACTAAATTTTGTTCCTGCGCGGCGTGGGCAATATGAGTGCCTGCATCATAGGCTTTATGCACCGACTGGCTGATGGTCTCTAGGGCAAGGTTGGCTTGTTCTGTTTTTGCTACGCAGGCATTGGCTTGGGCACGGCCCATATCCATCGCAGCCACTGCTTGCTGTGCCCCTTGTTGTAGTACCTCAATCATTTGTTGAATTTCACGGGTCGAGACTTGGGTTCTTGATGCTAGGCTTCTTACTTCGTCGGCGACGACCGCAAAGCCACGGCCCTGTTCACCCGCCCGCGCGGCTTCAATGGCCGCGTTCAATGCCAATAGATTCGTCTGTTCGGCAATACCGCGGATCACATCCAAAATCGACCCAATTGAGGCGCTATCCGATTGGACCTTGTTAATCACTTGGCCTGCTTTAGCCACTTCTTCCGCTAAGGCCAGAATGGTGTGTTTATTTTCCTCGGCAATAGCACGCATATGCTTAGCTTCTTGATCAGCTTGTTTAATTTGTGCGAGGGCATCATCGGCACTCATCGACACTTGTTGCGCGCTGGAGCTTAATTCTGTCGTTGCGGTAGCCACTTGATCGACTTGATTCTTTTGTTCTTGGATACCCGTGGTGGTTTGTGCGGTGATTGCAGAGGTCTGTTCAGCTGCGGCGGCAAGCTGGTTTGAACGATCTAAAATACCCGCAATTAAGCCGCGTAAACTATCGACCAAGCGATTACAGTTTTTGGCAAGTTCAGCAAACTCATCGTGACCTGAATCATCTAATTTGTGGGTTAAATTACCTGAAGCGAGCACATTCAGCGCATTGTTTACTTGGTTCAGCGAGCGTTTTAGGGGCGTGACTACGGCAAAGCTGATAATAACGGCGACAACAATTGCGATAAGCACCACAATCATAGTGCGGATACTGGCTGCATCAATTTGAGCAATGGTTTCTTGGCTCATTTGTGCCGCAACCGCTTCGATATTATTGCTCACTTCTTCCATGTTACGATCGATGATTTTAGCGTCTTTCTCAATAATGCTGAGTTGATTCGATGCCGCCAGAGAATGACTCAACTGGCTCGCTTTGAGTTGCACCATAGAATCTGAGCCTTCGAGGAGTGCCAGTACTTTTTTAATATCTTGGTTAATCGATTCTAAGGTATCAGCTTCAATAATACCCTGCGCATGGCGGTTAACGTATTCGAGCTTATTTTTGCTTTCGCTAAGAATGTAATCAAGTTCCTTGGAAATGAGTTCGTGTTTACTCATTTCTTCGTTTGTCACCAAATCAGCAATGGTGGTGATGATATTCCCCATGCTGCTATCAATTGCACTGGCTGAAGCTGCAAGACTCTGGGCATCAGGGTTTTGGCTATTTTCTAAATCGATAATATCGAGCAGTACCGATGAGGCATCATCGGCGGCATTTTCGAGTTTCTTTTTTAAATTGATAAGCTGTTCTTGTTTGCTTAACGCGGCTTCTCGCTCGGTAAGCATGGCCAAACTATCCCGCTCAAAGGTAGAAAAGCTTGTATTTAATTGAGAAATCAATGATGACAAGTTGTTTTGCTTTTGAACAAGCTGGTTAAGATTGCTGATCTCATTTTTAAACTGGGCGCTATGGTCGTTAAATACTTTACGGATATCGGGAATGAGCCGGGATTTTGGGGCATGGTAAGCGATTAATACTTGACGCTGTTGCTCACTCAGGGACTCGGTTAAATGATTGGTCGATTTTAGGGCTGGCAGGCTGAGTTCTTGCATCATCGCCGAACTATCTTTGAGGCTAATGTTCGTCAGGTAAGAGGTAAATCCTAACAACACAAGTAAAAGCGTGACTATGCTAAACCCGCCAATGACTCGGGTGGCTACATTAACTTTCATAGGATACTCCGGTTATTATTATATTATTCCGAATGAAAAGATTATTAAATTCAGGGCTTAGACGCACTGTCGTTTATCGACCAAAGTTAAGGTTAGTTTAACTCTTTTTTAACTTTTTTTGGGTAATTTTTTGGTCTTTTTCAAGATGCCATAGTGTGAGGTGTTCTCCCCAGCAACAGCCTGTATCGAGTGCTTTTAACTTAGGATCTTTCACTTTTCCCATCAATGCAGCCCAATGTCCAAACACTAATGTGTGACTTTGGCGTAACGCCGACGTAAATTCAAACCACGGGCGAAGCTGTGGATTACTGCAATTTTCTGGTGGCTGTTTACAATCAAAATCCAAATGACCATCGATATACAAATAACGCATGCGGGTCAACGCATTAATACAAAATCGCAGCCGATTTATACCAATAGCACTTGGGTCCCAACGTTCTTCGGTGTCGGTATACATTTGGCGAATGAGTGCATCGAGATAGTCATTTTGCTGTAGGGCTTGGCTAACCAGTTGGGATTCTTGCTTTAATTGTTCTAACGACCACTGCGGCGGTACGCCAGCATGGGTCATGATGACGTTATGTTCTGGCAACTCCCGCATTAAGGGTTGCTGCCTAAGCCAGTCGATAAGGCTCGAAATATCCGGTGCGTTTAATAGTGGCGTGAGGTTATCACTGGGTTTATCCCGCTTAAGTTTGCCATGCAGAGCGAGTAAATGCAGATCGTGGTTCCCGAGAACCGTTTTACCCGCATCACCTAGAGATTGAAAAAAGCGCAGTGTCGCTAATGAATCTGGGCCTCTAGCGACAAGATCTCCCACCGCCCACAGTTCATCGCGGGATGGATTAAAGTCGACTTTAGCAAGTAATTTTTGGAGTTCGGCAAAACAGCCTTGGACATCACCAACAAAATAATGGGCCACAGTATCCTTTCTTAAATTAAATCAGTGTAATAAACCAGGGGTCGCTAAACGGAAGGGCTTAATGGTTGCCTTAAAACGTTCGCCAGATTCGCTGACCATACCATAAGTGCCATACATAATGCCAAGAGGCGTATCGAGTACTGTGCCACTGGTATATTGGTAGGCGGTATTGGGTGGAATGCTTGGGGTTTCGCCGACTACTCCTGCACCTTGTACTTCAGTCATTTTGCCGTTCGCGTCGGTAATGATCCAGTGACGGGTTTCGAGTTTTGCGGTCTGCTCACCGAGGTTGATAATGGTGATAGTGTAGCTAAAGAGGTATTTCTGATCCTCTGGCGAGGATTGTTGTTCAATATACTCGGTTTTGACTTCGACTCGGATAGAGTTATCCAATACGCTCATGTGAGTTCCTACAATGATATTGGGCACCTAGGTGCCCATCAAACTTAACTGCTTAAGCCTGCTTATCACATACCATATTCGCCATTGCAACATATTGTTCAACGGAGATTTGTTCTGGACGCAGGTTGTGATCGATACCTAACTGTTCGAACTCTTCATCACTTAACACTTGTTTGAGGTTATTACGCAGTGTTTTGCGGCGCATATTGAATGCCGTGGTACATAGCTGGCGTAGCACATTCACATCTTTACAGGGGAAGGGTTTTTCTGCATAGGGCAAAAGGCGCACTACGGCAGAATCCACTTTCGGTGGCGGCGCAAAGCTATGGGGTGGTACTTCGAGTACGGGGACCACTTGGCAAAAATATTGTGCCATAACCGTTAATCTGCCATAGGCTTTCGTACCTGGACTTGCAGATAAACGCAGCACTACTTCCTTCTGCAACATAAAGTGCATGGTTTCAATCAGTTCGGCAAACTCGAACAGATGGAACATTAACGGAGTTGAAATATTGTAAGGTAAGTTACCAAAAACTTTGAGTTTTTTACCTGGGACAACCAACTGACTAAAATCAAACTGCAATGCATCGCCCTGATGAATGGTGAGCTTATCCTTAAGTACTGGGTGATGCTGCAAGCGCTCAACCAAATCGCGGTCTAACTCCACTACGGTGAGATTGTCTATCGAGGAGGCGACTGGCTCCGTTAAAGCGCCAAGGCCTGGGCCGATCTCTACCATCACATGGTCGTTATCGGGGGCAATCGCACCCACAATGCGGTTAATCACATTGTTATCAGTTAAGAAGTTTTGTCCGAAACGCTTTCTGGCCGTGTGGCCTAAATGTACTTTGCTACTCATTAATATCTAATCGTTTAGTTTTTTGAGGATAACTCAATGGCTTTATTCAAGGCGCAGACAAAACTGCCGATATCGGCTTTGCCAGTTCCCGCAAGATCGAGCGCCGTACCATGGTCAACCGAGGTACGGATATAAGGTAAACCTAAGGTAATGTTTACCGATTTGCCAAATCCTTGTGACTTTAGAACGGGTAAGCCTTGGTCATGGTACATGGCCAAGACGACATCCGCGTCCTGTAAATATTTAGGTTGGAACAGGGTATCGGCGGGTAGAGGGCCGACAATGTTCATTTGATATTCTTCACGCAGTTCATTCAGTGCCGGAATAATCACATCGATTTCTTCCCGGCCAAGATGGCCGTCTTCACCCGCATGGGGATTTAAGCCACAGACATAAATCTTAGGCGAAGCAATGGCAAACTTGCTGATAAGGTCAGCGTGTAAAATCTTGATAATATGATGTAAGCGTTGGCGTGTAATGGCTTTAGCAACATAAGCCAGTGGAATATGAGTGGTCACCAGTGCCACTTGTAAACCTTGAGTTGCTAACATCATCACTACATCGGGGCAGTTAGCCTGATGGGCAAAAAACTCGGTATGACCACTAAAGGAAATCCCTGCTTGATTGATGATCCCCTTATGCACTGGGCCGGTGACAACGGCATCAAACTCGCCACTCATGTTTTTTTCACCTGCGTAACGCAGAGTCTCAACCACATAGGTACTATTTTGCTCATCAAGTTGCCCACAAACGGCTTCAGTGACGAGCTTGAAGGGGGCGATTGTCAGCGTACCTGCTGCTTGAGGTTTTGGGGCCTGATCAGGCAAATAGGGGCGAAAGGTAACATGAAGGCCAAGTCGTTTAGCCCGGCTGGCTAATAATTCAGGATCCGCACAAACGACTAACTCAGCAGGCCAAGCCTGCTGAGCCAGTTGCACGACTAAATCGGGGCCGATACCCGCAGGTTCTCCGGGGGTAACGGCAATACGTTTAGTGGTCAATTTACCTTAACCTCGATTAGACTCAGGCTGAAAGACTTCAATGTATGCGTCGGCACGCATTTCGTCTAGCCAGTTTTGCAGTTCTTCGTTAAATTTGCGACGGAAAATCAGTTGGTGCGCACGGTTAGTATTAAATTGATCCGTGGCATCGGTTTTTCTACGCTCTTCTAACTGAGTGATATGCCAGCCGTGGGTAGTACGGAAAGGCTCACTGATCTGATCAGGGCTTAAACTATTAAGTGTCTGCGCAAATTCTGGCACATAAATACCAGGCTCAGCCCAACCTAACTCGCCCCCCTTAGTCGCTGAACCCGGATCTTCAGAGTATTGACGGGCTAAATCTTCGAATTTAGCTTCGCCTGAACGAATTTGCTTCAGGAACTGTTCTAACATGGCCTTAGCGCGATCTTCCGACAGAATTGGCGATGGCTTGAGCAGGATATGACGCGCTCTCACTTCTTCAATTTCTTTGGTTTGTAAACCACGAGCATCCATAATCTTGATGATATGGAAGCCAGCACCGCTTTTAATTGGGCCGATAATATCGCCTTTTTTGGCGCCATTAATGACTTCAGCAAACAGGGTTGGCATCTCGTTGATGTTCATATAATCCCAAATACCGCCTTCAAGTGCTTTAGGGCCAGATGAAGAGGCGATAGCGGTGCGGCGGAAATCCTCACCACTCTTTAAACGTTCAAGCACGGCATTGGCGCGTTTGCTTGACGCTTCGAGTTGTTCACTGGTGGGATTATTGGGGACATCAATCAGGATATGGCCGATTTGGTATTCGACGTCCTTCATGCCTTGCTCTTGGATCAGTTTCACTAGGCCAGTGATTTCCTGTGGTGAAACTTGGATACGGCGTTGTACTTGAATACGTTGGATTTCACCTAAGGTGATTTCTTCACGCAGTTGCTCACGGTATTGGCCGAAGCTTAAGCCTTCGCTCTCAATTTTTTGCTGCATTTGTGCCACGGTCATTTTTTGTTCGCGCGCAATGTTTTCAATGGCTTGGTCTAACTGTAGGTCACCAATATGTAGACCAATGCGATCCGCCATTTGTAATTGCAGACGAGTCAAAATTAATCGCTCGATAACCTGGGTGCGCAGTGCACTGTCGGAGGGTAACGATTGATTCGCGGCCTTAGCATTGGCTTTAACCGTGTCAATCATATTGGTGATTTCACTTTCGAGCACAATACCGTCGTTGATTTGAACGGCAACACGGTCGAGTGGCTGGGGAGCTGCCATGGTTGGCTGGCTGATAGCGAGTGCAAATAAAGCAAAAATCAGATGTTTACTGGGTTTCATCCACAAAATCCTTGGCACGTTCTAAGGTCAGATTCGACGGCTTATTTAAGTTAACTTTACCATTTATATCGAAATTACAGTGAGTTGCCTAAATGTTCTTTTGTTGGTAACTCTTAAAAGATGCGTCACTCAATTCAGTTATTGGGTGAACGCACAGCTTTCATTAACTTGTTTGGACTCTCAGTCCTTGTTGAGGTTCAGCAATCTACCACAATTCTTTGCTAATTCCTCAGATAAAGCGGTTTTCTGTAGTTAAACAGACCATCATTGAGCATATCCGTTACACCTAATGGACCAGAACCACCGAGCCCTTTGATGACTAAGTTGAGGTACACACCACGCTCAAATTGCTCGCGCTCATCGATAATGGCTGAGCCGATGTTGTCATCGTAGTTGGTTTTAATGCGATAGTGATAACTGAGGCGAATTGCATAACAGCATGATTCATATTGGAAACCTGTATAGGTTTCTATGCTACGACTCTCGTTGAGGTCATAGTACCAGTTGCCAACAAAATAGAGGCTGTCATTGATAGGCCAAGCTCCGCGAACACCTGCTTGGGAGATATTAACCAAATCGTTAGTGTTGGAGTTCAGTAGATCGGGTACATAACGATAGCTTAATTGCAGTAGTTTGTTGGCTTCAGGACGGAAGTCTAAGGTGACTTCGGTCTTTTTATTGTCACTGGTGTTGGTATCGTACTGAATGGCCGCGCCTAAATACCAGTCTTGGCTTAAACGAGTATCTAACTCGGCCGCCAATACTGAAGTTGATTGATTTTGCTCAAAAATATTATCTTCGAAGCCTAGCTTACTGTCTTGAAGATAGAAGATTTGTCCGAGACTGAATTTGGTCGCTTCTTGGTTATGGTCATCGAAGAAACGAGTTGTAATACCAAGAGTCACTTGGTTGGCATCGGCGATACGGTCAAGGCCGGAGAAGCGGCGATCCCGGAATAGACCAAAGTAGTCGTCCTGCAATTGGGCGGTATCGTAAATACCAATACCCCGTTGATCCTCATAACCTACATACAGATACTGGAATTGAGGTTCGAGTGTTTGGCGATAATTTTGCTCAAATAGCTCGGTAAAACGTTCGAAGTTGATTTGTCCGTTGATACGCACCTGAGGAATGGTACGGCTTACAGTGTCATCTAAGGTATCAAATTTAGTGTTATTTTTGTCCTGCCAATAGTTAGTTTGCATTAACTTTAATTGGCTCGTCAGTGAGCCTGAAGGACCATGGATTGGCAGTGTTAGGCTGGGTGCCATATGCAAACGGGTTGCCGTGTTTACATCGTCATCTTGGTGGGCAAAATTGGTCAGCTCGGAGTTAAAACCAAAGTCCAAGTTGTTCCAAAAGTCGGCGGCACGGTAGTTAAAGTTAACCTGTGGCATCACTTGGTATGGCTTTTCATCTTCGCCCAGTACTTTAATATCCTGCACCCGAGTGCTGATATCCCAATCACGTTCGAAGTAACTGACTTCGCCAATCCGTGATAATTGGTTATCGGTCGCACGGTTAACATCAGACTTTAAGTCGTTGAAATAGTTGTTATCCGAAACTTCAGTAAAGTTAGTCAATACTCGCCAGTTTTTATCGATAGCCCCCTGGTGTTGCCAGTTATACAGGTAACGATTTGGGCTGCCGCCGATCATTCGATCACTGCCTAGATATTCAAAATTCAAACGGCCATTTTGAGCTTCACCCGCGAGATAACGAAACTCAGTTTTAGTGAATAACCCGCGGTTAGTCATATAGTTTGGCGTAAATGTCAGGTCGTATTCCGGTGCAATATTCCAATAGTAGGGCGCTGACACCTCAAAACCGTTGGTGGTGCTGGTGCTAAAGCTTGGATAGAGGAAGCCTGTTTTACGTTTGTCTGAAACCGGAACCGTCATATAAGGGATGTAGAACACCGGAATATCGGCCACTCGCAGCTTGGCATTCCAGATCTCGCCCCATTCTTCTTCGCTGTTGATCTTAATTTTTTCGGCTTCAAGCAACCAAGAGACGTTGTCAGGCGGACAGGTGGTAAAGTTCGTATTGGTTAAAATCAGGTTGTTGTTTATGGTGATTTGCAGTTTTTCTGCATCACCGTGTACCTGTTGCCCGTGCAGCCAATACTGTGCGCCTTTGAGGGTGGCACGATTGCTGCGCATTTGCGCCTGTAGCGAGTCTGCGGTAACGGTAAAATTGCTGTCTTGGAAGACTAAGTTGCCATTAGCATCAAATTGTTCTGTGGCTTGATCGAGGATGGCTTCATCGGCAGCGATGTGTCTATCGCCTTGGCTGAAGACCACATCACCGGTAAAAATCGCTTGCTTACCCATTTCAGCTTTTGAGCGGTCTGAAGCTATTCGAATTTTTGCTTGTTCAGCCGCACTCAACCCCGGTTGAGATACGATACGAGGTACTGGCGGTTCGATTAGGCATTGTGATGCTGAGGTTGCGGGAGATTCGTCTGCCAGGACTAATTTAGGTAACAGGCTCAAGGCCAGAAGGTAACGGATCTGCATCTTAGGTCAATAATAATGATTTCTTAGTCTGGACAAGTATCGACGGGGAAAGTTGCAAACTACAAGTGCAACGCAGCAAATAAATCTCTCAATTTCTTAGCTGTTTCCAAATTATATGCCAGCTATAATAAAGCAATTTTTCTATAAGAGCCATGAAATGACTTTATCCGATCCGAGATTTATTTCCCTTAATCAGTGGCTGAACCGTTATTTTTCCTATGATGTGACCCCGATATTGATTTCGGGTGATGCTAGTTTTAGACGCTATTTCCGCGTCGTTGCGCGTGATGCTAGCTATATTGTCGCCGATTCTCCGCCCGCCTTAGTGCCTATCGCGCCTTTTATCGCCCTCGCTAGTAGCTATGCTGCGGCGGGACTGACAGTTCCAAAAGTGATTACTTCCGATGCCGAGCAAGGTTTTATGCTTCTGAGCGATCTGGGGGATACCCAGTTATTGTCTGTACTTACGGACGATAATGTCGCCGATTATTACCGCCGCGCATTGGCATTATTGCCCCAGGTGGCCTCAGTGGTTGAGAGCCTTGATCCTGTCACAGGCAACACGCAGCCCTTGCCTTTATATGATGAGGCGTTTGTGCGCCGTGAGCTGGGGATCTTTACTGAGTGGTTGTTAGAGAGGCATTTACAACTCGAACTTAGCCATGAGGAACGCTTACTGCTGGAGAAGAGTTTTGGCCTCTTAGTAGAAAATGCCCTCGCTCAGCCAAAGGTGGGGATGCACCGGGATTTCCATAGCCGTAACTTGATGCTCAAAGAGGGCGAGCTGTGCGTGATTGATTTTCAAGATGCGGTGCTAGGGCCTGTGACCTACGACGCTGTGTCTTTACTGCGGGATTGCTATATCCGTTGGCCGCAAACCATGGTGCTGGAATTAATGCAGCAGCATTATCAGCAAGTGCTTGAGTTAGGGCAAATTCCGGCGCAGACATCCTTTACCCAGTACCAAACTTGGTTTGATTTAATGGGGCTGCAGCGCCATATCAAAGCTGCGGGTATTTTTGCCCGTTTACACTATCGTGATAACAAGCCCGCCTATATGGCCGATATTCCGCTAACCTTGTCCTACATTGTGGATATTGCCAGTGTTTATCCTGAGTTGGCACCATTTTCCGCTTGGGTGCAATCGCGCGTTGTGCCTGCGTTTGCGGCCAAGGAAAAGGATACTCAGCAGGGAGACAAGCAATGAAGGCGATGATCCTGGCGGCAGGCAGGGGAGAGCGTTTACGCCCATTGACTGACTCTTTACCAAAACCCCTAGTACCGGTGTTAGGTAAGCCGCTGATTGTGTACCATATCGAGAAGTTAGCGGCGGCGGGTATCGTGGATATCGTGATAAATCACGCTTGGCTTGGGCATAAGCTGGTCGAAACCTTAGGGGATGGTCACGACTTTGGGGTCAAGATCCAATATAGCGCCGAAGCATCGGCTCTCGAGACCGGTGGCGGAATTAAGCAGGCCATATCTTTGCTGACTGACGGCGATTCGGATGCGCCGTTTTTAGTGCTCAATGGTGATGTGTTTATCGATGCCTTGCCGACGATTGTCCCCCTAGCGGATACCGCTCTGGCGCATTTATGGTTGGTGCCGAATCCCGAGCAACATCCTAACGGTGACTTTGCCTTGGAGCAGGGCCTTGTACGTGAGCTGGGTGAGCAAAAATACACTTTCTCTGGCATGGGCTTATATCGCCCATCATTATTTGATGGCACGCCGGATGGTGCCTTTGCCCTTGGGCCTTTGCTGCGGGCTAAAATGGCCGATGGCCTGATCAGCGGGGCACACTTTAATGGACTCTGGTGCGATGTTGGGACGATTGCGCGTCTGCAAGCATTGGAGTCCGCGCTGGCGTAATGGCATATCGCCTAATGTTTGGCGCCTGAGTGAACGGTTTCACTCGCAATGTCGATTGAGTGACTGAATAAATTATCAAATTGGGAATTAAGATGCGCCTTTGGGGTAAGTTTTTTGGATTTGTTATCGGGTTTATGTTTGGCCGTATTTTCGGTGCGCTACTGGGCTTATGGCTTGGGCATCTCTACGACAAGCGCGCAGGTGGTGGCGCCAGTTTTAGTCAGATCTTAGGTCAAGCCAAGAATCGACAGGGGATATTCTTTAACACCACCTTCGCCGTAATGGGTCATGTGGCCAAGGCGTCGGGTCGAGTGACTGAAACCGATATTCGTATCGCGACTATGTTGATGGATCAGATGCGCTTAACGGGTGAAGCCCGTAAAGAGGCGCAGCAGGCGTTCCGTGAGGGTAAAGAGCCTGACTTTGACCTGCGTAGCAGCCTGCAAGCCTTTCGCGCTGTGACCCAAGGCCGTCAAGAACTGGTGCAAATGTTTATCGAGATCCAAATTCAAACCGCCCTATCGGACGGTGAGCTCGATGCCGCAGAACATGCAATTCTGATGACGGTGGCCCAAGAGTTAGGTTATGGTCGTGGGCAACTCGATGAATTACTTAAACGTTGGCAAGCGGAATACCGTTTCCACCAAACCTCTAATGGAAATAAAACCTCGATTACCGACGCCTATCATTTGCTCGGCATTAATGCCGAGGCAACGGATCAGGAGGTCAAGCGGGCTTATCGTAAGTTGATGAATGAACATCATCCCGATAAATTGGTTGCTAAGGGATTACCACCCGAGATGATGGAAATTGCCAATCGTAAGGCGCAGGATATCCAAGCTGCGTACGACAGAGTGAAATCGGAGCGCGGCATGCGCTAATGCTTCGGCTAACGTTGTCGACGCAAGGAATAATAACGATAGATAAGGGATTAAGATGAAATACGTTAACCGATTAAGTGTGATTGCAGGTTTATTACCTCTAACCCTCGCATTACCAACCTATGCCGAACCCGAGCTGTTTGTCGCCCCCTACGGTGGTTACAGCTTTGGCGGCAGCTCGTTCGATATCAATGAACTCGATGCTAACAACGCTGAAACCAATAATAAGCAGAGTGTGGGTATCGAAGAGGCGAGCCATTACGGCCTCATGTTAGGGATTGGCACTAACGATCCCGGCAATATTTACCTGCTTTACAGTCGCCAATCCTCCGAGCTGAAAAGCGGTGGCCTGTTTACCCCAGACTTAGTCGCCTCCTTAGATGTGGACTATATCCACCTTGGCGGCACTTTATTCTTCCCAAGTGGCGATTTTCAGCCCTACATTACCGCCAGTGCCGGGGTGACTCGGATGATGCCCGATGATTGGTCAACTGAAACCCGTTTCTCCATGGGCATTGGTGGTGGCGTCGAATATCGTATGATGCAAAACTTTGCGTTGTTTGCGGATCTGCGTGGCTACGCGACCTTTATTGACAGTGACACCTCACTTTTTTGTAATGAAGACCAATGCTTATGGCATGTCACATCGGATGTAATGTGGCAAGTGCAAGCCAATCTTGGGGTCAAACTCAGTTTTTAATTTTCCTGCTTTATGGGCAAGGCGCAAACGCAGTTAAGAGGTAAAGATGAAAATAGTCGTACTCGATGGTGAAACCTTAAATCCTGGGGATCTAACCTGGCAAGCGGTCAGCGCATTAGGGGAATTTAGCTGTTTTGCTCGCACGCCCTCGGCGGAGATTATCCCCCGCGCTCAGCATGCCGAAATTGTGCTCACCAACAAGATGCCCCTCGATGCCAACACCTTAGCCCAACTGCCTAAGCTTAAATATATCGGCGTGCTCGCCACCGGCACTAACGTGGTGGATCTTGCCGCCGCAAAAGAGTTAGGCATAGTGGTCACCAACGTGCCCGCCTATGGCCCCGATGCCGTCGCACAAATGGTGTTTGCCCATATTTTGCATCACACGCAAGCCGTTGCGGCGCACCATCAAGCCGTTGCCGCAGGGCAATGGAGTAATTGCAGTGACTTTTGTTTTACTTTAATGCCGCTGCAATCCCTTAAAGGTAAAACCTTAGGCTTGATTGGTTATGGGGATATTGGCCAGCAGGTGGCTAAACTCGCTTTAGCTTTCGGTATGAAGGTATTAGTCAATACCCGCACTCAGCCCCGCGATTTACCCCAAGGCGTGAGTTGGACATCACGCGATACGGTATTCAAGGAGTCCGATATTCTCTCGCTCCACTGTCCACTTACCCCTGAAACCACCGAGCTGATTAATGCCCAAACCCTCGAGTTAATGAAGCCGCAGGCGCTACTGATCAACACCGCACGCGGCGGCTTAATCGATGAGGCCGCGCTGGCTACGGCATTAAAGCAGGGCAAAGTCTTTGCCGGCGTCGATGTTCTCTCAACCGAACCACCGAGTGCAGATAATCCACTACTAACAGCACCCAATATCAGTATCAGCCCACACAATGCTTGGGCGACCAAAGAAGCACGGCAAAACCTACTCAATATCGCGACGGCAAATCTCAGCGCTTATCTAGCTGGCGATAGAGTGAATTGGGTGAATCCATAAGGCTTGTGGGTTAGCTTGTTTCTGTAGGAAATGTTTTCATTCCAAAGAAATGCAGTTGGAATTGAAGGGGGAAAAATGTGTTGGATAGTTCCCTTAACGGCATAAAATTTGGGGGAGACGATATTTAAGTGCTGAGTTATAGGTGAGCCATGGTATTCGCTCATCGACACGCAGCGAGTCCGTCCGTGGATGCTCGACCGCCCCGTCCATGGGGCGGACGGTCGTCTCGCAAACCTCCATGGCTCACCTATTTAGCATCGGCGTAATCTGTAAGTTTTAAAGAAATACATAGCACGCTTTGGGACAAAAGCGTGCTATGTTTTGCGCGAAATTATCTCCATTTCGGATAAACAAAAATAATCCTAAACGCTGAGTCGTGAGCAACTTAAGGATGTAACGCTTGGCTTGAGGCTTTGCCTTTACACCATTTGCCGCTGTTATGCTGCTTTTTAAATTCACACATGCTATCCCATCGACCACTTATGCCACTGTATTGACGACGAAACTCTTTGGCTGATGTGAGCCACGCATCGGGCGCAACACCTAATTCATTGAGTAGCTTAGGTCGTTGATTATCGATATAGCCTTTCTTATCAAGGCGGATGGCGCGGCCTGTCCAATCAATCAGTTCGAGATAATCGGCAAAGTGAAACGGAATACCCACTTGCTGATTCAGGTGAGCTGCGCCATCGAATTGGACCAGAGACTTGTGGGGAATATGAGCTTCATTAGTTGAGAAGTCAGTTTGTAGCTTTGAGATAGCTAATGGGCGCTTGGGTGAATCTAGCGAGTTAATTCGCTCCTGAATCGATGTAAAATCAGAGGATTGCAAAGAATCGGCAATGCCTGCTCTGATTGGATTTAAATCGACATACATCATGCACGCGAGCAAGGCTTGCTCATCTAACAGTGCTTGCGATTTAAAACGACCTTCCCAAAAGGCGCCTTTGCACTCATCTTCACGATTAGCCTTACGGGCAATTTCTTCGTTTAAACAACGCATAAACCAAGAAATACTGCTTAATCGTTCATGCCACTCGGTAATTAAGCCATCGAGCAACATGCGTTCACCTTCGATTAATGCATCACCATTCATATACTTAGTCGCGACTGCATGGCCTTTAGTGATTTGGCACCAACGGCTGATAATGTCTTTTTGCGTTAAGGATTTGGCCTTATCGACATCTATTTTAAGCACTAAATGATAGTGATTGCTCATCACCGCGTAAGCGCAAATATCCACACAAAATATCGCAGACAAGGCTTTGATTTTATGAACAATCCAGCCACGTCGATGTTCGTAACTACGTCCAGATAACTTATCCTCGCCGCACAAAAAAGCCCTTCTAACACAGCGATTTATCACATGGTAGAAGGGCGTTGAATTAGCATCAATTAGCTGTCTTCTTGCCGAAGTCATCGCAAACTCCACACAGACAAAATCAGGATATTTTAAAGCCTAGTTGAAGGTGCTGAATAACACAAAAAGATATGGCTGTCCCCGCTATTACCCGGCACGTTTTAATACATCGGCGGTGAGTTGGGTACGGGAACGAATACCAACAAAATGAGCATCTTTGATGGATTCGTGCAGGGCTTCATCACCTAACGAGGCTTTGTGATACTCAATATTGGTGTA